>JAUMUB010000065.1:0-3096 GCA_030530905.1 Bifidobacteriaceae bacterium
AGCATTGATTTCTGCATTAGACGAGTTAGAGCGCGTGTATCAATCAGCAAAAGTTGATCCAGAATTTATTAATGAATTACACCGCTTACACAAGTATTATGTTGGTAGACCATCTCCATTAACCGAGGCACCACGTTTTGCTGAGCGCATTAATAATAAAACTGGATTACATGCACGAGTCTTTTTGAAGCGTGAAGATTTGAATCATACTGGTGCACACAAGATCAATAATGCTTTAGGTCAAGCATTATTGGTTAAGCGCATGGGTAAAACTCGAGTTATTGCAGAAACAGGCGCAGGTCAGCATGGTGTTGCAACAGCAACAGTTTGTGCTTTACTAGGCTTGAAATGTCGAATTTATATGGGGCAAATCGACGCTCGTCGTCAAGCATTAAATGTTGCTCGTATGCGCTTACTTGGCGCGGAAGTTGTTGAAGTAACTTTAGGGTCAAAAATCCTCAAAGACGCTATTAATGAAGCTCTTCGCGACTGGGTTACTAATATTGATACAACTCATTATCTTCTTGGTACGGCAGCAGGTCCGCATCCATTTCCATCAATGGTTCGTGACTTCCAAAAGCTAATTGGCGAGGAAGCTCAAGAACAATTACGCGAAGACTACGGCATTGACCATCCTGACGCAGTGTGCGCATGTGTGGGCGGCGGCTCTAATGCGATTGGAATTATGAATGCTTTCCTCGATGATAATCGCGTGAACTTATATGGTTATGAGGCTGGCGGCCATGGTCCCGAGTCTGGCGAACATGCAATCCGTCTTACTGACGGTACTGGCCAACTTGGTGTATTCCAAGGAACAAAATCTTATCTGCTTGAAAACGCTGAAGGACAGACCTTAGATACGTATTCAATCTCAGCAGGACTTGATTATGCTTCTGTAGGTCCTGAACACTCATGGCTTAAAGAGCTTGGCAGAGTATCATACTCTTATGCCACAGATGATGAAGCTATGAACGCGTTTAAAGACTTATGTGAAACTGAGGGCATTATTCCAGCAATAGAAAGTTCACACGCTTTAGCCGGTGTTTACAAAGCAGCTCAAGATCTTGCCAATAAGGGGTACACGAATCCTGTGATTCTTATTAACGTTTCTGGTCGCGGCGATAAAGACGTAGCAACAGCAGGTAAGTGGTTCGGATATCTTACTGATGAGCAATCAGCTGCGTTAAATGCCAACGGCGCTCACGGAACTACTATTGCTTAGTCTGAAAGGAAATACAATGAATATGCCAATACAGCCAAAGGGTATTAGTCAGGCTCCTAGTAAGACAGAACTTATGTTTGAACGCCTTGATAGTGAAAACAGAGCAGCATTTATTGGATATTGCCCATTTGGTTTTCCAACTATGCAAGAAAGCATTGATGTTTTTAAAACCATGGTTGAAAACGGTGTCGATGCTGTAGAAATTGGTTTACCATATTCTGATCCTGTTATGGACGGTCCGGTAATTCAGGCAGCCTGCGATATTGCAATTAACAACGGTGAAACCATTAAGCAAGTGTTTAATGCAGTTGAAGCGGTTGCTAATGCTGGTGGAACTCCACTGATTATGAGTTACTGGAATTTGATTATGCATTATGGAGTGTCAAAGTTTGCTCAAGATTTTGCGAATGCAGGAGGTGCAGGCTTAATTACCCCAGATTTAATTCCAGATGAGGCAGGAGAGTGGATTGAAGCGTCAGATCGTAACGGATTAGACCGCATTTTCTTAGTTTCTCCTGACACAACTGATTCTCGTCTTGAAATCGTATCTCGTGATTCCCGAGGTTTCGTTTATGCAGCAAGTACCATGGGTGTTACTGGTGAACGTGCTACTTTAAGCAACTCACCTGAACACTTGGTGGAGCGTACTCGTAAAGCGGGTGCATCGAGAGTTTGTGTTGGCATTGGTGTTTCTACGCCTGAGCAGGCCAAGACTGTAGCTGGTTATGCTGATGGCGTTATTGTTGGTAGCGCTTTGGTAAAAACACTACTTCAAAATGATCTTCGTACTGTTCGTCAAACTAACGAGGCTTTAGATCAGCTTGCTAAAACAACCGCAGCTCTTGCAGAGGGTATTCGAAGCGGTCAAAAATAAATTAGTTTAACTGTTATAGGTGTTAAACACTATCGAGGTAATGATGAATATAAGTTATATCCCATCTCCTGAAGTTTCTTCATTTCATGTCGGAGCTTTAACAATACATTTTTATGCTATTTGTATTTTGACAGGAATTATTGCCGCAGTTGCATTGACTACTCGACGTTGGAAGCAAGTCGGCGGCACTTTTGATCAAATTTGTGATATTTCATTATATTCAGTTATCGCAGGTATTATTGGTGCGCGCGTATATCACATTATTACTACGCCAGAGCGTTTTTTTGGTTCAACAGGTGATTGGACTGAAATGTTCCGAATTTGGAACGGTGGCTTAGGTATTTGGGGGGGTGTTCTTTTCGGCGCGCTAGCTGCTCTATTTACTTGTAAAAAACGTCATTATCCAGCAGGATTACTCGCTGATGCTGTTGCTCCAGGTTTACTTATTGCACAAGCAATAGGTCGTTTAGGTAATTGGTTTAATAAAGAATTATATGGTGATCAAACCACGCTACCTTGGGGTTTGAAAGTAGATAATTCGGGAGTTCTATATCAGCCAACCTTTTTGTATGAGCTACTCTGGAATCTTCTTGGAGCTTGCATACTTATTGCTGTGAGCAGAAAAGTTTCTGCAATATTTGCCAGTGGTAGCCTGTTTGCAATGTATATTATGTGGTACACGCTTGGCCGCACATTTATCGAAAGCTTGCGAATTGATTACTCTCATGTTTTCTTAGGTGTTCGTATTAACGTTTGGGTTTCTATACTTGTTTTCGTGTTTGGAGCTGTACTTTTCGTAATATTACAGCGAGATCCACATCCTACTCGAATTGAACTTATAGAGCAGTTGCACACTATAAGTGAAACCGAAAAGAATTCGACGGCTCTTAATAAAAGTGACAAGAACTCATCTGCTGCATCGAGTTTAGAAGATATTGATACATCTCGTGATGAGACTTCAAATGAAACTCATGTTGAGCAAGAAGACGATACAATTGCT
>JAUMUB010000065.1:3106-5837 GCA_030530905.1 Bifidobacteriaceae bacterium
TTGCTTCTTCTCAAAAATAATAAGTAGTTTATCTGGTTATACTGTCAAGTCAACTACATAGAATAAGGGCTTATGAATATTAAAATTGCTCCGAGTATTTTATCCGCTGATTTTTGTAATTTAGAGCGTGATTTAAAAGCTATCTCCAATGCAGATCTCGTACACGTTGATGTAATGGACCATCATTTTGTACCTAATCTAACATTAGGAGAGCCAATTGTTAAGCGTATTTGCGAAGTAACAGATCTTGATGTTGACGTTCATTTAATGATTGAAGACCCGGATCGTTGGGCTCCTGAATTCGCGAAGTTAGGGGCAGCATCCGTTACCTTCCATATGGGTGCTACACACGCTCCAGTGCGTTTAGCACGTCAGCTTCGTGAAATGGGTTGTAAAGCTTGTTTTGCTGTCCGTCCTGCTGAACCAGTTGAACCACTTTTTGATATTTTAGAAGAGTTCGACATGGTATTAGTAATGACTGTTGAACCAGGGTTCGGTGGTCAAAAGTTCCTCGATAATCAAATGAATAAGGTTCGTCGTTTACGTGATGAAATTACTCGCCGTGGTCTATCCACACTTATTCAGGTTGATGGGGGCGTAAGCCCAAGCACAGCTCATATCGTTGCTCAAGCAGGAGCTGATGTTCTTGTAGCAGGATCAGCAGTGTATGGTGCTGAGAGTCCTGCACAAGCTATTGAGGATATTCGAGCAAAAGCTCAGGCTGCTTTTAAAGCTTAATATTCGTATTTAATACACATGTATTGTACTCGCTTACCTTACTACTTTGATACCAGAATGTAATAATTTTTTGCGTGTACAATACATGTTTTATATACTCGTATCAGATAATATTTATGAATATCGGTAAACGATAAACGAGAATTGAGTTTCTTATGAAATCATTTGAATCATTATTTGAAGAATTAACTCAGAAGATTGCTAGCGATGAAGCTGGTTCACGTACTGTTGAGGAGTTTAAAAAGGGCAAGCATTTTATCGGTAAGAAGATTATTGAAGAAGCAGGCGAAACATGGATGGCAGCAGAATATGAAGGTAAAGAACGTACTGCTGAAGAAATGAGTCAACTTTTATATCATGTTCAAGTGATGATGATTGCAAATGGTATTAGTATAGAAGATGTGTACAAGTATTTGTAAATTACAAGGCAGGAAATAATATGCTCAGAATTGCTGTACCGAATAAGGGTACATTATCAGAACCTGCATGGGATTTACTAGCAGAAGCAGGCTATCAGCTTCGCATGAATCCACGTCAGTTAACTGTTCGTGACACAAATAATAATATAGAACTCTTCTACTTACGCCCACTTGATATTGCCGTATATGTTGGTAGTGGCACTATTGATATCGGCATTACAGGAAGAGATTTATTACTCAATTCTGGAACTGCTGCAATCGAGCATTTTCCTCTTGAATTTGGAAACTCAACATTTAGATTTGCCGCTCCTGAAAAAAGCGATATTACCAAATTAGAAGATATTAACGGTAAGAGAGTTGCAAGCTCTTTTGATAAGCTTGTTGGCGATTATTTAACACAGCATGGGGTAGAGGCACAGATTATTCACCTAGATGGTGCTGTTGAATCCTCAGTAGATTTAGGTGTTGCTGATTTAATAGCTGACGTAGTTTCCACAGGCACAACATTACGTAATGCGGGTTTACGAATTTTTGGTGATCCAATTCTAACTTCAGAAGCAGTGCTAATACGTTCAACTCGTTTAGACGAAAACAATAAGGAATTAGAGATTTTTGAACGTCGCATTCGTGGAGTAATTACTGCTCATAAATATGTGCTTATGGATTACGATATTCCAGCTTCAAAAGTAGCTCAAGCAGTTGAGATTACTCCAGGTCTTGAAAGCCCTACAATTTCACCATTGCATAATAAACAGTGGGTTGCTGTTCGTTCAATGGTTCCGCGTAAACAAGTTAATGATGTTATGGATCAGCTTTACATGGTTGGTGCTAGGGGTATTCTAGTAACAGCATTACAAGCATCGCGTATGTGAGATTATGAAGGATATAGAAAAAAAAGAAGTGGTATACAGTCCAGAGCCTCGTGACACTATATTCACAGTGCCTAATCTTATCAGCTTATTGCGTATTCTATTTATACCAATAGTTGCATACTATATTACGCAAAAAGACATGGTTTCTGCACTTGTTTTACTTGGCATTTCAGCAATTTCAGACGGTTTAGATGGTCTTATAGCACGTTCTTTTAATCAGGTGAGCAAGCTTGGTCAGATTTTAGATCCAATCGCAGATCGCGTATTGATATTTTTTAGTATTCTTGCGCTTGGTATAGCTGGTATTGTTCCATGGTGGATGCTGATTATAGTTGGATTACGAGATGCTTTGATGACAGTGCTTGTGTTCATGCTAGCACAAAAGGATTATGGCCCATTACCAGTTCATTTTGTTGGAAAATCAGGCACCGCACTATTAATGATGTCTATTGTCGCTCTTATCGTTGCTGAACTATGGCACAATTTTGCAACCTATTTATTGCACATGTGCGCTTTAAGCGTGGGTATTTGGGGCATAGGCTTATATTGGTTTGCAGGGTATCTTTACATTAAACAAGCAGTAGGTTTGTTGCAGGAAACGAAGTGATTCATATGCCTGATGAATTGTTACCGACTTTTCCTGCTGATGTTGAAAATTTACCACGAAAAAGAAGAGTTATATTTTCAGATCAGACAATTAAT
>JAUMUB010000066.1 GCA_030530905.1 Bifidobacteriaceae bacterium
AGTTGACTCAATACCATATCGCTGTAATACAGATGCTGTGCCCTTAGTGGCATAAATATGGAAGCCAAGTTCTTTTAATCGAACAGCAATCATAGGTAGCTGGCGCTTATCAGCATCATTTAAAGAAATAAACACGTTTCCACTTGTTGGTAAGCCTCCAGCATATGCTGCCAACTGACTTTTTGCAAATGCGTGTGGGAAATCACGATCAAAGCCCATTACCTCACCGGTAGAACGCATTTCTGGTCCGAGCAACACATCTACGCTACGCCCAACAGGAGTTCGGAAACGCTTAAATGGCAATACAGACTCTTTAACGGCGACTTGCTGACCCGGATGCATTACCCCACCGTCACCGCTTGGCAATAGTAAGCCGCGCTGACGTTGCTGAGCCACACTTTCCCCTACCATTAAACGAGCAGCTGCTTTTGCCAAGGAAACACCAGTAGCCTTAGAAGCAAATGGCACGGTTCTTGATGCACGAGGATTTGCCTCAATCACATACAACGTGTTTGCCATAAACGCAAACTGAACGTTAATAAGACCTCGCACATTACACCCTTGTGCAATAGCATACGTTGCTTCACGTAAACGACGAATTTGGTCATCTGACAATGTTGCAGGAGGAAGAGTGCAAGCTGCATCACCAGAGTGCACTCCAGCTTCCTCAACATGCTCCATAATACCGCCAATATACAGTTCTTCGCCATCAAATAATGCGTCAACATCAACTTCGATAGCATCCTGCAAGAATTTGTCAATAAGCAGAGGTGATGGTAAACGGCCAGAAACAACCATATCTGCTTTTGCAGCTTTTAATGCTCGTTGCACATAAGTTTCAAGCTGCTGATTATCGTATACGATTTCCATGCCACGACCGCCCAAAACGTAGCTTGGGCGAACAAGCACAGGATAGCCTATAGAATGCGCCGCTTTCTGAGCTTCTTCAAGGCTTAAAGCAGTGCCATAACGTGGGGCATTTAACTTCTCTTTGCGAAGCACGTCACCAAAAAGCTCGCGATTTTCAGCTAAATCAATTGATTCTGGAGTAGTTCCTAAAATAAGAACACCTGCCTTTTTCAAACGCGCAGCTAATGACAAAGGAGTTTGACCACCAAGCTGGACGATAACACCCTTAACAGGCCCTGCCTTCTTCTCAGCCTCGTAAATTTCCAAAACATCTTCGAAGGTAAGAGGCTCAAAGTATAAGCGGTCAGAAATATCATAATCCGTGGAAACTGTTTCTGGATTACAATTCACCATAATAGTGTCATAATCTTTACCCAGCTCTTGTACCGCGTGAACACACGTGTAATCAAATTCAATACCTTGTCCAATTCGATTTGGACCAGAGCCAAGAATTATTACAGCTTCACGATCGCGCTTACTAATCTCAGATTCTTGCGCATAACATGAATAATAGTATGGAGTAGAAGCATCAAACTCTGCCGCACAAGTATCCACGGTTTTATACACTGGATGAATTCCATAACTCCAGCGCAGTTCACGAACCGTGTTCTCCCCCTCATCACCGTATGAGCGCAGACGAGCAATCTGCAAATCAGATAAACCTGCTTTTTTGGCTTGTACTAGCAAACTCTTAGACAAGACTTCGCTTTTTTTAACTTGTAACGCAACATTATTGATCTCAATAAACTGCCGCAAGAACCATGGGTCAATCTTTGTGGCCTGATACAACTGTTCTATACTGGCACCACCCCATATTGCACGCTGAATTTGCAAATAACGGTGTTCAGTAGGAACATGCATTGCTTCCAACAGGCTCTCAACCTCTTGAGAACTTGGAGCTTCACCATCCCAACTAAATGCCATATCTCGCTTGTCGATAGAGCGCATTGCTTTTCCGAGGGATTCTTGGAAATTACCAGCAAGCGCCATTGACTCACCAACAGACTTCATAGAAGTGGTAAGAGTATTATCCGCACCAGGGAATTTCTCAAAAGCAAAGCGTGGGATTTTCGTAACCACGTAATCAATTGTCGGCTCAAAACTTGCAGGAGTTGATTGCGTAATATCGTTACGAATTTCATCAAGTGTATAACCCAATGCAAGTCGTGTAGCAATTTTTGCAATTGGGAAGCCTGTGGCTTTTGAAGCTAATGCAGATGAACGAGATACACGTGGATTCATCTCAATAACAATAATTCGGCCATTTACAGGATTAATGGCAAATTGAATATTACATCCGCCTGTATCAACTCCAACACCGCGAATAATCTTAATCGCAATATCTCGAAGCTTCTGATATTCGCGATCGGTAAGCGTAAATACCGGTGCTACCGTAATAGAATCACCTGTATGAACACCTACAGCATCAACATTCTCAATTGGGCAAACGACTACAACATTGTCGTTTTTATCTCTCATAAGCTCTAGCTCGAACTCTTTCCAACCCTCGATACCTTCTTCAAGAAGAACCTCATTAGTTGGAGAATAGTGCAAGCCTGCACCTGCAATGCGATGCAGTTCTTCCTCGTTATGAGCAATACCAGAACCTAAACCGCCCATTGTGAAACTTGGGCGAACAACAAGCGGATATCCAAGCTCTGCAGCAATAGCATCAGCTTCTTCCAACGAATGAGCTATTAATGAACGCGCAGACTCACCACCTGCTTCTTCCACAACCTTTTTAAACATTTGGCGATCTTCACCACGATCAATCGCCTCTAATGATGCACCAATAAGCTCCACGTTGTATTTATCTAAAATACCAGCTTTACCTAAATCTTCTGCAGCATTCAATGCCGTTTGACCACCCAAAGTTGGTAGTAGCGCATCAGGCTTTTCTTTCTGAATTATTTGCTCCAGAATTTCAGTGGTAATCGGCTCAATATACGTTGCATCAGCCATTTCAGGATCTGTCATAATTGTTGCAGGATTTGAGTTCACCAGAATAACACGAATGCCTTCTTCTTTAAGAACTCGACAAGCTTGTGTTCCAGAATAATCAAACTCGGCGGCTTGACCTATAACAATTGGTCCTGATCCGATTACCATTACGGATGAGATATCTGTTCGCCTAGGCATGACTATCCTCTCTTATTGTTCTTCATCAACTCAACAAAACGATCAAATAAATATGAAGCATCATGCGGACCAGCTGCAGCTTCTGGATGATACTGCACAGAAAAAGCTGGAATATCTAAGCATTGCAGACCTTCAACCACATTATCATTAAGATCCACATGTGACACGAATGCGCGACCAAATTCACCGTTATTGTACGGAGTTACCACAGCATCACCAACTGGAGCATCCACCGCAAAACCGTGATTATGCGCGGTGATTTCTACTTTTCCAGTAGTTGTATCTTTTACCGGCTGATTTACTCCACGATGCCCAAATTTAAGCTTATAAGTTCCAAAACCTAAAGCTTTACCTAATAGCTGATTACCGAAGCAAATACCAAAGAACGGTATGCGCTCTGATAGTACTTTGCGTAATAACTGTACAGGCTGTTCCGCATTATCAGGGTCTCCTGGACCATTCGAGAAGAATACTCCATCAGGATGTAGGGTTTGAATATATTCAAAAGATGTTGTTGCAGGCAAAATATGAACTCTACAACCACGCTCAGCCATACGAATTGGAGTCATTGATTTAATACCTAAATCAATTGCTGCAACAGTGTATAACGGTTCTTGAGAAGAATATTTACCGCGAGGCTCAATAGTATAAGGCTCACATGTGCTTACATCTTCATATAATGAAGCACCTGCCATTTGTTCACTAGCACATACCTCATCAACCATAGAACGAACTGTGCGTAAATCTTCGCCGTCAAACAAAGCATCACCGGAGAAAATTCCCGCGCGCATCACACCTGCAGAGCGCAGATGTCGCACAATCATACGAGTATCTATATCACAAATTCCGACAATATGTTGATTTTCAAGATATTGTGTAAGTGAAGCATTTGCTCGCCAATTACTCACAATAGGGCTTGGATCGCGAACCACATAACCGCTCACCCAAACGCGAGCAGATTCAGGGTCCTCATCGTTAACACCAGTGTCACCGATATGAGGGAATGTTTGAACAACAATTTGTTTATCGTAACTCGGATCTGTAAGAGTTTCCTGATAACCAGTCATTGCTGTTGAAAAAACTATTTCGCCAAAGGTAGCACCTAAAGCTCCATATGGCTTTCCAACAAAAACTTGTCCGTCCTCTAAAACTAGAACAGCGTCTTCAGGAGAAAAATAAACCCTAAAGGAATTGTTCTGAATCATTAATCCCTCCAATTAGATGATTGACACCGAGCATATTCCTATAGGGTTTATTCTATAAGACTCAGAGCTAATCCGTCTGTTTCACAACATCTTGGGTTTCAGAGCTTTCAGGCGATGAATCTGAAGTCTGAGTCGGATGAATATCTGCACATAATGTGCTCAATATTCCGTGGATAAACGACAATGCTTGATCGTCGCTTAGCGTTTTTGCAAGACCTAATGCCTCATCAATAGCAACCTTATCTGGAACCTCATCATTATGGATGATTTCCCACACAGCTATACGAAGTATATTGCGGTCAACAACTGCCATGCGGTGAACTTTCCACCCTGTGGAATACTTATTCAATGCATCATTAATTTCATCGAAATTCTGCGCAACACCACGAACAATTTCAATCGCGTATTCTGGCAGCGGAGTTTGTGCACCAGGCTCTGCTATACGCTCATCTAGCAGAGAGAGAATATCTTGATTCTTCTCGTCTGCTTCGTATAGTGTGTTCAAAGCTCTTTTTCGAGCAGTGGAACGTGCCATGGCTTATCCTTAAACTTAGTTCTCGCGACCCAAATAAGAGCCGTCGCGAGTGTCAACCTTTACCTTCTCACCTTCGGAGATGAACAAAGGTACTTGAATTTCAGCGCCTGGCTCAGTGTGAGTGATAGTGAGAACAACAGAAGCTGGTAATTCAACGCTTAAAGGAGTGCCATCGTGGAAGCTTACCACGCAGTCAGTGCCTTCAAGAAGATACTTGCTCTGATCGCCAACAAGATCACGTGGAATGAAAACCTGATCGTAAGTAGTCATGTCCATGAATACGTAGTTCTCACCGTCTTCATAAGAATACTGCAAGCTACGATTATCTACAGTTTCGAAATCCATTTTCATACCAGCGTTGAATGTCTTATCAACAATCTTTCCGGATAAAACATTCTTAATAGTGGTACGTACGAATGCAGGACCTTTACCTGGCTTTACATGCTGAAACTTTACAACAGTCCAAAGCTGACCCTCTAAGTTAAGAACAGAGCCATTCTTAATATCATTAGTTGTTTGTGCCACAGAAATTCACCTATTCTTATTGAATATATTTTTGCCTTGTATATTATGCCATACAGCATAAACTACGTTTATTAGAACATGTCTTATGCGCATAATACCGACTCTTAAAAAGAGTTTTTAAGTTTTAATAAGCAAAAGTAACTTTACTGTATTGCTACAAAAAAATATGGGTTCTAGCATTGCTAGAACCCATATTAATTAAAGCTAATTACTTAAAAAGCAACTATGCAATAATCTTGGTTACACGACCTGAACCAACAGTGTGGCCACCTTCACGAACTGCGAAGGTCAAGCCCTCTTCCATTGCGATTGGCTGGATCAATTCAACAGTGAATGTTGCGTGATCGCCAGGCTGTACCATTTCTACGCCGTCAGGAAGGGTGATAACACCGGTGACGTCGGTGGTACGGAAGTAGAACTGTGGACGGTAGTTGGAGAAGAATGGCGAGTGACGGCCACCTTCATCCTTAGTCAAGACGTAAACTTCGCCTTCGAACT
>JAUMUB010000067.1 GCA_030530905.1 Bifidobacteriaceae bacterium
AGCATTACCAAAACTACAAAAACGTATTGAAATAAAGATAATAATAAATCGACTTATTTCTTAAGTTATTAAAACTCGTATCCACATATAAGATCATAAACCACAAATATTCTCTATGAACATACAATAGATAAGTACGGTTATAGTAGAGATGTAAAACGTTATATACCATTACGAATAGGTGCATCAACATGGCAAAAACAGCAGTGCAATTTTTATGTCAAGAGTGCGGTTGGAGCGGATCTAAATGGTATGGAAGGTGTCCTGAATGTAAACAATGGGGCACTATTGAAGAATTTAAACAACCACAATTTTCTCGATCAAGAAACTCCACATCAACATCCTCTTACAACATGCATTCTCTAGCTACTTCAGCACAAGCACAATCGTTACAAGAAGTTGATGACATGCAAAGCGAGCAGCGCATTAGCACAGGATTTCAGGAATTTGACCGAGTGCTAGGTGGCGGTATCGTTCCAGGGTCAGTAACTCTTATTGCGGGAGAACCTGGTATTGGTAAATCTACCCTTTTATTGCAAACAGCCAGCAATATTGCTCAACAAAATAACACTGTTCTTTACATATCTGGAGAAGAATCCACTGCACAAATTCGAATGCGTGCGAATAGAATTAACGCGCACGATCAAACTTTGCTAGTATCTTCAACCACGGATTTAACAGCCGTTACCACACTTATTTCACAAGAAAAGCCAGCACTTGCAATCGTTGACTCTGCGCAAACAATCGCTTCGCAAGATGTTGACGGCATTTTTGGTGGTTCAACGCAAGTTCGCGAGGTGGCTAGTCAACTTATTGACGTGGCAAAAAATCTTACAATCCCAATTTTGCTTGTTGGACACGTAACAAAAGACGGATCTATAGCAGGACCTAGAACTCTTGAACATTTGGTTGACGTAGTATGCCAAATTGAGGGAGATAATCACACTTCACTTCGACTACTTCACGCTTCTAAGAATCGTTTCGGACCAACTGATGAAATTGGCTGCTTTGATATGAGCGGCGAGGGTATCGAGGAAGTACTCGACCCATCAGGGCTGTTCATGAGCACGCAGGATATGCATATTGAAGGTACATGCATCACCTTCACATTAGAAGGGCGAAGAAGTTTGCCAATTGAAGTGCAATCATTAATAACAAGTACTGTTTTACCGACACCAAGACGCGCAGTAAACGGAGTGGACACAAATCGCATTGCAATGTTATGCGCAGTACTATATCGACACGGTAATATAAATGTTCTTAACAAGGATTTATATGTTTCCACAGTTGCCGGAGGCGTTGCCAAAGAACCAGCCTGCGATTTAGCAATTGTTGCTTCTATTGCGAGCGCAAATCAGCATAAAAAAATCGCCAAAAATACTTGCGCTATTGGTGAAATAAGTCTTACTGGTCAAGTTCGCCCTGCTCCTCAAATGACAGCTCGTTTGCGTGAGGCGGCGCGTTTAGGTTTCAAACAAGTCATTACTGCTCCTCTTGCCAAGCCGATTACTATCCCTGATCTTAATATTATGCAAGTTCGCAATATTAAGGAAGCGTTGCAAGCTTTATTGCCGTAATGTTACGTATAGTACACACACGCATTTTATACTGGTATGGGTTTTAAATACTTTAGTAAATAGGATTGTTAAGTATGGCTTCTTTTAGTTTTTCTGATTGGGCTTGTAAGGTTTCACAACGCACTAATATTTCTTTAGCTGGTTCATCTTTGCATATTGATCCACAGCATTATGATTCTAAGCTTCGTATGCAAGCTAACCAGTGGGGTATGCAGGTTGTTGAAGATAAAGATAATGCGAAGTTTGATACCGCTGCTGCACCAGAATCTTTTGTGAATGCTGTGGAATTAAACGGCAAAGAGGCGATTGATAATGCTCAAAAATCTATGCCCGTTTTGCAGGCTTTGATGAAAGATTTAAAACAGGAAGCTAATTTTAACAATATTGCGATTGCAGTATGTCTTATTTTAGAACCTAAAACTGCTGTGCTACTACGCCAATTACATGCTGCTGGCGCAAAGGTTGGAGTGTTTTGCGAACCAGATTGCACCGATCAACGTGTTGCTGACGCGCTACGAGATGAAGGAATTATTGTTGAAGCTGATTCTTCTTGGAATACTGCGCAGGCGCATGAGGGAGCTTTACGATTATTAGATGAGCTTAAGCCTGATATTATCATTGACGATGGCGCAAGTTTTGCACGATTAGTTTCTCTTGAACGTCCTGAATTATTAACAAAGCTTATTGGCGTTGCGGAAGAAACAACAAGCGGTATTCGCGCATTTGAGAACATGATTGAGCATAATGCGTTGCAATACCCTGTTATTGCTGTGAATGATAGTCCTTTAAAAACATGTTTTGATAATGCTCATGGCACTGGTGAAACATGTGTTACAACTATGCAAGCACATCTTGGTGCGCAATGTTTCATGGATAAACAAGTTGCGGTTATCGGCTTTGGTCCAGTGGGCAAAGGGTTTGCTGATCGCATTCGAGCTCTTGGCGCTGACGTGATTATTTGTGACTCAAATCCTATAGTCGCATTACGCGCCACTTTTGAGGGTTATCAAACCGCTAATTTGCAAGACATTTTACAAAATGTTGATATGGTTATTTCTGCAACTGGCGTTCGACACACGGTAACTTTGCAACATTTGCAAAACATGAAATCTAATACAATTGTTGGGGTTATTGGTGGTATTGCTAACGAGATCGCTTTGGACGAGATTCCACAATCGAGTTTTTCCTCATTGCATGACCCCGTGTGCACTGTTGATATTCCTCAAGGAAATGCTATTACTTTAATTGCTCAAGGCGATGGAGTGAACTACACTGTCGGCGGTGGCAACCCTATTGAAATCATGGATTTCAGCTTTGCGGTTCAGGTTAGCGCAGTTGCATACTTGCTAAAGAATCGCGGCAATCTTTCACCAACTTTGCACCGTTTAAGCACTGAAAGCGATGAGAGAATAGCTCTTCTTGCATTGCAATCACGTAATGGGCATATTAGTGAAAAAAATGAGAATAACGGCTACGATTGGACCGTAACCAGATTCACTGATACCAACGACACTATATGATGATATAAGAAGATTCGTTGAAAATGAGGAGCATACATAACTCATGATTCATGATCCTTTATACGCAGCAGCGCATCCCACACCATTAGAGAATGTCACTGTTTATACTGCACCATTGATTATCCCTATTACAGGTCCAATTATTATTAATGGCGCTATTGCAGTATCCCGAGGCAAAATCGTGCATGTTGGCACACGCGCATGGGTATTAGATGCTTTAAAACTTGATATGGCAGAAAATGCCACAGTTAATGAATTGTATTGGAAAGGTATAATCACACCTGGACTCATTAACGCTCACACTCATTTGCAGTACACAAATATGGCAAGCGTTGGTAAAGGCCAGTACACAAGCTTTAACGACTGGAGTAAAGCCTTTAATAAAGTATATGATCATCCAGAAAATTTAAGCTCATGGAAAGAATCCGCTGAAGATGGAGCAAAACAGCTGGTTCAAAACGGCACTACTGCAGCAGCTGATATCGTCACAGACCCTGAAGCTGCCACTGCTCTTGCAAGTCAATCCATGCATGGTATCGCCTACTGGGAAGTTATGGACTGGCATAACGATAATTGGAAAGAAACAGGCGTTCTCGATTTAGTCTCACATCTTGGCGCAATGAACGCAACCGATCTGCCAAGTATTGGCATCAGCCCTCATGCCCCATATTCTCTTGAGACTTCCCCATTTGTTGATTTGCCTGATATTGCACGGCAATTAGATATTCGCTTACATATTCATTTGGCAGAAACACCTATGGAAGCAGGTAACCCGAACGAGTCTTTAACAACTTTTTCTTCCACCCAATGGCGCGATAAGGATTGGAAAAGCTATCAGCAGCTTAAGCAAGCAGGTATGGATGCTTCTGCAATACAGTTTTTAGATCAGCTTGGTTCCCTCGGCCCTGATGTCCATATCGCGCACGGAGTATGGGCTAATTCTGAAGATCGTCGAATCCTGCGCCAACGCGGTGTTGGTGTCGCATTATGCCCGCGTTCAAATCGCATTACTGTAACAGGTAAGGATGCACCTATCCGCCAATATCTTGAAGAGGGTAACTTGCTGGCAATAGGCACTGATTCTCTTTCCAGTTCTCCAAGTCTTGACGTTCTTGAAGATGCTGCACTTGTTTATGAAATTGCGCGATCTCAAGGCTATACTAACGCTGATCTTTCTCATCGTGTTATCAGAATGCTCACTTTAGGTGGCGCCGAAACCTTAGGAATGCATGTTGGACCAGGTCGTATTGGTCAGATTAATGCTGGAGCGACCGCCGACTTAGCTTTCTTCGATATTCAAGTCGATACAAGCAGTCCGCAAAGTATTGAAAAAACACTTGATTATTTTATAACCAACGGTGCAGGCAGTAATCGCGCAACCGTAATTTCTGGCAAGTTAGTATACAATAAAGCTTTTTCATCATAATTTCATATCGGACACACATTAACCCACAACACAGAAAAGAGCACATATGAGCGTTGCATATGAAAACATGAGCGACTACGCAAAGCATGTTGTTGACACCATGAACTTAGAAGCACATCCTGAAGGTGGCTGGTATATTCGCGATTGGGAAGCTGATGAGTTGAATAAGGATAAACGCCCTCTTGCTTCTCTTATCTACTTCCTACTTCCACAAGGTGATGCTAGCGCATGGCATAAGGTAGATGCAGATGAGATTTGGCTCTGGCACGGACCTACACAATTAAAATTACAACTCGGAGGAACTGGAGATAAGCCTGCTCCTGATTCAGAGTGCGAAACAGTTCTTCTTGGCAATAATCTAACTGCTCAAAGTGTTGAGAACCGCGATAGCGCTCCAGTTGGTCATGCACTTATCCCAAAGGGCGTATGGCAACGCACAATTCCAGCAGACGGTGATGTGCTGGTTTCCTGCGTAGTATCCCCTGCATTCGTATTTGAAGGTTTTGAGTTAGAAGACTAAAACACCACTTACTTCGAGAATTCATCACCTACTGTAAGTAGGTTCACAACACCTAATGCTACTTCGCCTGCACGTTGCGCTGCAATGTGCAGGTTTTGTATATTCGAATCAACTTCTTCATAGCTTTCACCGCACTGATTGCTTATAGCTCTAATTGCTAGAAACGGCACATTACATTTAGCACTGATATGTGCCACACTTGCACCCTCCATTTCCTCACAATCGGCAAATATTGTGCTTCGAATCTCATCTAACACGTTCTCATCAGTATTAAACTGATCACTTGTAGCAATCGTTCCTAACACGTACTCTTTACGCGCTTCTTCTACTTCATTAATCTGTACGCCAAGACTTTCTCGCATTGGTAACGCCTTAGCAAATCCCATATGATCTAAAACTCGTGAGCAAATCGATACTAGATTATTATCTGAATGAAATACTTTCATATAAGGTTTACAGTCAGCAATAATATCTTCGTTTGTTTCTAAATATCGCAATGTGCTACCCACAACAATATCACCAATATTTAAAGCGGGATTCAGCCCTCCTGCAATACCAGTAAAAATAACAGCACGCGGTTTAGCTAAATATATGAGCAATTGCGCGCCTGCAGCTGCAGCACTCTTCCCCATGCCTGTCACCATTGCATGAATATTAACATTTTGATATTCGCCACTAATATACGTCATACCATACAACTCTTGCTTCGTTACCT
>JAUMUB010000068.1 GCA_030530905.1 Bifidobacteriaceae bacterium
ATGCTTCTTTATCGTTTAAATTCTTAATATGCTCGTAAGTAAAATCGTGTTGTCCTATCAATGTCATACAACTATTATGGATGAATTTAAGAAAATATTCCAAATAATCTTAAAAGCGCAATACATAATAAAATTTTATGGCAAACTAGTTTTACAGCATATTATTAAAAGAGGTTCACATGGGTTTGTTAAGTGCAATGCAAGGTTTCTGCGTTATCGGTATTGTTATTGCCGTTGGATACATTGCTGCACGCTTGCGAATTGGCGGTAGTACTGCGCAAATGGTGTTGAATCGTATCAGCTTTTTTATTAGCAGCCCATGCTTGATGTTCGCAATTTTATCGAAAGAATCTTTGAGTGCTCTTGTGAATCCCTCAATTATTGTTGCGTTTTTCTCAGCATTTGTTGTAGGAGTGATTTTTGTTATATTAAACCACTTCTTTTTTCATATGAATACTGCGGATACTATAGTCGGCGCTTTAAATTCTTTATACTGCAATTCCAACAATATTGGCTTACCTGTAGCAACCTATATTCTTGGTAATCCAGCTCTGGTAGCACCAGTTTTAGTAATGCAGCAAGCATTATTTACCCCTATTGGTCTTGTAGCGTTAGATAGCGCCACAGCTGGAAACGTATCACTACGTCATATCGCTAAGCAGCCACTACATCAACCTTTACTTATTGGCACGCTTGCGGGCATTGCCGTGTCTGTTATTCACATGAAAACTGGCGTTTTTATTATTCCAAAATACATTTTTGACCCTATTCAAATGATTGGCAATTCAGCAGTTCCACTGATTCTTATGGCATTTGGCATGTCATTGTATGGCACAAAACCTATGCTCCAACCTTCAAGTAGGGATGCAGTTATTACGGTTTCTGTGTTGAAGAATATTGTAATGCCACTTATCGCTTTCTTACTCGCCTATTTCGTTATGGGCTTTAGAGGAACATTGTTGTATGCGTGCGTGGTACTTGCTGCACTGCCAACAGGGCAGAATGTTTACAATTATGCGGCACGCTATAATGTGGGTCTTACTTTTGCCCGTGATGGAATATTACTGTCAACACTTACAAGCCCTATTTGCATTGCGGTTGTTGCCGCCTTATTAGGCTAATAACACTAAGAATTTCATGAACAAATTACATGAAATTTTACAAGTTGAATTAATTTCACATATAGCTTGCGCTCAATAACGTAAAGATACTTGTAATTTTATATTTAATCGTCTGCGCGATAATCTAAAACATTCAAATTATGCGCCACAAGATTTGAAGTGTATGCGCCAACTGCCACAAGAATAAAGCATAAGGCAATACCACCAACAAAGTTAAGAATAAGCACAATATTTGTAATCTGTGACAGTACAAAAGGCACGATAACAAGCAGTGAGAATACGCTAGCGATAAGCACCACAATACGAAGAGGACGAATTACTTCATAATAGCGAGCCTTGTCTAGCACACGTTTATCAACACCCTCAATCATGAGCATACGGTATTCGCTAATCTGATCGTACACATTACCAGCCTGCATCACACCACAGCTCACAGCAGCAAGAATTGCTGCAAACACTAATGTAAGAGTGCCTCCAGTACCAATATCTTGTAGAAAAACAAGATTCTGCTGCTCTTCGATAGTAGTAGGAGTAGAACCGTCTGTCATTGTTGCAAATACTTGAGCGATAGCACAGAATCCTGCAATAAATACTGCGAGCGCAATACCTGAAATATTTCTCCATGCTCGGTTTGGATTGTCAAGTATTCTACGCATGGCAATAAGTAGTGCAGCATTTTTTGGTTTGCGCAAAGCGCGTTTTGCATTGTGCGCGATAATCCAAGTTCCCATTATGTTAAACATTGCCATCATTATCATGATCACTGCAATGAACATGATGATTGAAATAATCATATTCACTTTAACGAACTGACCCCAATCGCGGAACGACATTGCAGCAAATAATCCTGCACACCCTAGTATTGCTCGATATTTCGAGGGCAGTGGTTTGCTTACTCGTTTTGACACTCCTAAAGGGCTAATTACCACGTTGCGTAGTGAGATGAACGCTGAAATAAGCGACAGCATGGCGATAATAACCATTACTAGTAGTATGAGTGGAATACCAACCCAGAGTTCATCAGCTTGAAACCCCCGTGATTGAAATGGGATAAGCATTATTAATGGCATAGTAGCTACGTATATAATCACACCAAAAACTGTGCCTACAACAGCTTGAACAACTGCTTCAATTGCGGTTAATTTAACTACTTGACTGCTGGTAACTCCGATGAGGCGTAGTGCAGATAATCTCGCGTCACGAGTGCTTGCTGCTAAACGTGCAGCCGCTCCAGCTAAATTGCATAATGGCACTAATAGAATACAAAAAGCAAAAACCGATAATGCTAATTCTAAACTAATATATGGGTTACTAGCATCTGTGCTAACTTGAGCTACCTGCTGATTCATAATCGCTTTAAACAAGCCTGTTACTGTATGGTCTGGGCTTGTTCGCATGATAAAACCGTGTACTCCAGAAAGTACGATTAACAATATTCCTGTGCTTGCTGCAAAAGCGATTATTGCCAGAATATTTGTGTGCGCGTGCTCTCGCTCTCCTCTTTTAGCAAATAGCTTCCACAATTGAAATGTACTCATCGTCTTCTCCCTAACAATATTGTCAGATTGTTTGAGGGGATTGTTCAAACAAACGCCCATCCTGCATGAATACGATTCTTGAACAATATTTCGCAACAGTTTTATCGTGGGTTACCACAATCACGCTCGCATTATTCTCTTTCGCGCTTTGCATGAGTAAACCCATTACGTCATGACCTGTTTTCTGATCTAATGCTCCAGTTGGCTCGTCGGCGAAAATAATATTGGGGTTAATGCATAAAGCTCGAGCAATTGCCACACGTTGCATTTGTCCTCCAGAAAGTTCACCAGGGCGTTTTTGAGCGAACTGTTGTAAACCAAAACGCCCTAGCGTTTGCATTGCATGAGTAATAGCCTGATCATAAGAAACACCATTGAGCATGATTGGTAATGCAATATTTTCCACGGCAGGCAATTCTGGAAGTAACTGCCCTGATTGGAATACGAAACCAAAAGCATGATGTCGCATAGCGGTTCGCTGTGCATCTTTTAATGCGCTTATATTAGAACCGTTATACAAGACGTATCCTGATGTTGGGTTTATAATGCCAGCCATTACATGCAATAATGTTGTTTTACCTGAACCTGACGGGCCCATGATAGCAACACTTTCACCTGCTTTCACGCCAAAGCTCACATTGTTTAATGCTAAACTTTGGCCAGATACACCATTGTTTTTCTTAGCCGTGTTTAAGCTCGTGTAATCCACGCTAACATTGCGTACTTCACCTAAAAAATTACTATTCATACGGTCATATTAACAACGTTTACATGGTTGTTTTATCAACCTAGATAATGATTGAAGACAATAAATAAAACTACTCTCACTCTTAGGAATGAGAGCAGAACAGTACGACTAAACGTTGGTTTTGCTTATGCTACTTATACTGCTGTGCTAGTTCGCACAAACGTTGTTCAAAACGAGGCCAATCAGTTTTCATAGCGGTGAGAAGTTTTAATTGAGGAACATCTTCTATAGCAACCCAAGCAATTTCCATACTCTCATCATCATTAGCATGAGGAGACACCTGATGCCCGTCTTTTTCAAAAGCAAAGAATGTGGTATAACTCCACGGCCCATGATCCTCGCAATATGAGCCAACAATATCAATATCTTCAGGATTAATATTGGCTTCTTCAAAGCTCTCACGCAACGCACCCTCTGCAGGACTTTCACCGTCAGCAGTTGCGCCACCCGGAATACCCCACGTACCACCTTCAGCACTCCACATTGCACGATGTTGCATTACTACATGCGTAACATCGCCATTACTATTACGCCGCGCAAGCAGAATGCCAGAAGCACCGTGTAAGCCCCAATGTTTTCTGCCACATGCACACTCTACCCAGCCATCTCCTGGCTGATGAATCTTCTCAATTAAATTGGAGGTTGTGCCTGATTCCTGATGATTCTCCACCATCTCATGCACAGTAGAAGGTGCATTCCAAGCATCTGTCCAATCAACACCTAACTGCGTGAATAACGAACGTAAAACTGCAAGGCTTACGCCAATAACACCGTGTGGATCGCCTTCAATACTGTCAATAAAAGCTCCACCTAAACCTTCTAAGGTGAAAGTTCCTGCAACTTCTAAAGGCTCTTCTGTTGCAATATATCGTTCAATATCACGGTCACTGTAGGTGCCGAATTGCACGGTTGCATGGCTTGTGCCGCACACAGTGCGACCACTTGCCATATCAATTACACAGTGCCCAGTCCATAATTCTCCAGATTTACCGCGCATACTACGCAAACGTTCACGCGCAACATCAGGAGTATGAGGCTTACCCTGGCAAACACCATCGAACAAGAAGAGTGAGTCACAGCCGATAATAAGCGGACCAATAACACCAGACTGAACCATAGATGCACGCTGTTGAATCTGATGTAAATCCTCACAACGGGTTGGCACTTCAACACCAGAGAAATCGCGGGTAATTGTTGAATCGTCGGTTAGATCTGAATGAGAGTCAAGATCTGCTTCTAAAGGCAGGGCAACCACTTGCACACCATTTGCACGCTCAGCAGTATTCACAACAGTTTTGTACGATTCAAACACAGCTTGCGCTTTTGCCTGCGCAAGAATCATCACGCGCTCATTAATCGGGAGCTGATCAACTTGCACATTACGCGATCGGGCTGCTTTGCGGAGCACTTGCGGCTCATCCACAAATGACGCACGAACAGTAGGAATGACCCCAGCCATCGCAAGCACATTGCGTCTTGGAACCGACTGCGATGCCAGAATAATAGGAACACTCACAAATACCAGACCCCTTATTACTGCACTTCGATTTGAACGCCCGTATTGTTAATCGGCACGTGTAGAGCTCGCCAGTGCTCGCCCATGCCGGCCTGACGAGCCATATCCATAATAGGCATATCGCCAAAGTATAAGGCGATCACGCATGGGCCAGCTCCAGAAATTGCGGCGGCAATTCCCTGTTTGCGCAATCCTTCAACTAATGCCCATGATAATGGCATTAGCGATTTGCGGTACGGCTGATGTAAGGCGTCCTGCGTGGCCACGAACAAGAGTTCGGATTTTTTCGCGCTGCTTGCCGCAATTTCTGGTCGCAAAGCAGCCGGCAACAACGCACTTCTTGAAAGGTTATACAATGCGTCAGAGTACGCCACTGTTTTAGGAAGCGCGCGACGAGCCTGCTCAGTTGATAATTCAAAATCGGGTATAAAAATACTCGCTTGCAACTCACGAGAAACCTCATAATTCACCGTATGAAATACGTTTTCAAACCATGAAATGGTAAAACCGCCATAAACTGCTGGTGCAACATTATCCGGATGCCCCTCATATGAAGCCGCTAACGCAAATATTTCATCACGTTGTATCGAATCATGACTTAAAGCGTATGCTGCAGATACTGCGGCAACTATGGCCTCAGCTGAAGAACCCATTCCTCGTGCTTGTGGAATATGATTATGGCATACTATTCGCACTGCACCAGCATGATAACC
>JAUMUB010000069.1 GCA_030530905.1 Bifidobacteriaceae bacterium
AGCTAAAAAAGATGCTGAGGAAGCTAAAGCAAAGTATGAGAAGCAACTTAGTACTGCTCGTATTGAAGCATCAAAAATTCGTAATGATGCACGTGCAGAAGCTTCACATATTATTGCGGATGCTCGTGCGACTGCACAGAGTGATGCTGAACAAATTACAGCGAATGCTCAGCGTGCAATCGAATCACAGCAGCGACAAGCATTGGTGAGCCTGAAAGGTGAGGTAGGCGTTTTAGCTACAACGCTTGCAGGGAAAATTCTTGGTTCGCAACTTGAAAATAGTGACGCGCAAACATCAATGATTAATCAATTAATTGATGACATGAGTGGTTCAACAACAAGTGAACATTAATACGCAAACTTATATTGAGAAAGGAAGGTGACAGATGCGAGGAGAAAACTCACGTTTATCTGATCGTGAATCACGTGATGCACTGGCACCGAAATTGCGCAATATAGGTGAGGATGCATGGCAAGTTAGTAATGAATTATTTGTTATTACTGACTTATTAGATCGCAATATTCGCATAGAGCGAGCTTTTACTGACACTTCACGAGATTTAGAAGATAAAATTGCTTTAGTGCATAATCTTTTTGAGTCGCAAGTTCATCCATTGACTTTGGAAATCTTATGTGACCTAGTATCTCGTAAATGGAGTAGGGTTCGAGATATTGCTAATGGCGTTGAAGATTTTGCAGTTGATGCAATTATGTATTATGCGGATTCAATTGGAGAGACCTTACAGGTTTCAATTGAATTAGCGCAATTACATTCTGCATTCTTGCAGCTTTCAGTAGTACGTTCTGATTTAAGTAATATGAACGCAAAACCTGAGGCTCGTGTGAAATTGTTACACGGTGTACTTGAAGGTAAAAATCTTAATCGTATAACTATGCGTTTAGCTGAGCATGTTGCTGAAAATCCTCGTAAGCGTCGCTATTTAGCTTCAATTCAGTGGTTAGTAAATAAGTTCTCTCGCCATATGGGTGAATCAATGATTACTGTTACAACCGCTGTTGAGTTATCTGAAGATCAAATTAAACGCTTGCTTGATGTGTACTCTAAGAAGCTTGGTAGACCAGTGCATATTAATGCTGTAGTTGATCCAAGTGTTATTGGTGGTATGAGAATTCAAGTTGGCAATGAAGTTACAGATAATACGGTAATTGCGCAATTACATCAGTTGCAACGTGCTGCTCTAGCAAGTGCGTAATGCAATAATATAGAACTTATTAAAGTCGAATGAATTATAAGGAGTGATCTATGGTAGATTTAACCATTGATCCTAGCAAGATCCGCAAGGCTCTTGACGAATTCGTCGATGCATACAAGCCATCGGATGTGCCAACTCAAGAGGTTGGTTATGTCGCTACCGCAGGTGACGGTATTGCATTAGTTACGGGTTTGCCGGGATGTATGGCGAACGAGTTGTTAACATTTGAAAATGGCACACTCGGTTTGGCATTTAACCTTGATGCACGCGAGATTGGTGTGGTTATCTTAGGTGACTTTGCTGGCATTGAAGAAGGACAAGAAGTACATCGTACTGGAGAGGTTCTTTCTGTAGCTGTTGGCGATGGTTACTTAGGTCGTGTTGTCGATCCTTTGGGTAATCCAATCGATGGTCTGGGAGAAATTAAGAGCGAGGGGCGTCGTATTCTTGAAGCTCAGGCACCAGACGTAATGCATCGTCATCCAGTTGATGAACCAATGTCTACTGGTTTAAAGGCAATTGATGCAATGACACCTATTGGTCGTGGACAGCGTCAGTTAATTATTGGCGATCGTCAGACCGGTAAGACTGCAATTGCTATCGATACAATTATTAATCAAAAAGCTAATTGGGAATCTGGGGATCCTAAGAAGCAAGTTCGTTGTATTTATGTAGCAATTGGTCAAAAGGGTTCAACAATTGCTTCTGTGCGTCAAAGCCTTGAGGATGCAGGTGCAATGGAATACACCACAATCGTTGCAAGCCCTGCTTCTGATTCTGCTGGTTTTAAATATATTGCACCATATACTGGTTCTGCAATCGGTCAGCATTGGATGTATGAAGGTAAGCATGTGCTTATCGTGTTCGATGATTTGACAAAGCAGGCTGAAGCATATCGTTCAATTTCTTTGTTACTTCGTCGTCCACCAGGGCGTGAAGCATATCCTGGCGATGTTTTCTACTTACATTCTCGTTTATTGGAACGCTGTGCAAAGCTTTCTGATGATCTCGGTGGCGGTTCAATGACTGGTTTGCCGATTATCGAGACTAAGGCTAATGACGTTTCTGCATATATTCCTACAAACGTTATTTCTATTACTGATGGTCAGATATTCTTGCAGTCTGATTTGTTCAATGCAGGTCAGCGTCCAGCGGTTGATGTGGGTATTTCTGTTTCACGTGTAGGTGGTGCAGCACAGACCAAGGCTTTGAAGAAGGTCTCGGGCATGTTAAAGATTTCTTTGGCTCAGTACAAGTCACTTGAATCTTTCGCAATGTTCGCTTCTGACTTGGATTCTGTGTCAAAGGCACAGTTAACCCGTGGTGCTCGTTTAACCGAGTTGTTAAAGCAGGCACAGTTCTCTCCATATTCTATGGAGAAGGAAGTGGTTTCTGTTTGGACAGGTACGCATGGCAAACTCGATGATCTTGATCTAGTTGATGTGTTGCCATTCGAGCATGGTTTATTTGATTATCTTGATCACAACACAGATATTCTTACTACTATTCGTGATACTGGTGATTTCACTGATGACACTGAAAAAGCTTTGGATAAGGCTGTAGAAGCATACCGCAATACGTATGTGACTAAAGCAGGTAAGCCATTAGTGGATAAGAAAGAACAAGTAGAAGAAAAAGCTGTGATTGAACAAGAACAGCTTGTTGCGAAAGAGAAGTAGCTATGGGCTCACAACTCGCATTAAAAACACGAATCAAATCCACGCAGTCATTAGAGAAAATCTTTAATGCTCAGGAGATGATCGCGTCTTCGCATATTGCAAAGGCACGCGATGTTGCTTTGAATGCGAAGCCGTATAGCGATGTTATCTTTGAAGCAGTACATGCTCTTGTTGCACATTCTAATATTGTTCATCCTATTGCTTGTAAGCAAGAAGATAATCCTAGAGTGGCAGTTTTAGCAATTACCTCTGATCGTGGTATGGCTGGAGCATATTCTTCATCGATTATTCGCGAAACTGAGCATTTGATTGCTGATCTTGAATCTGATAATAAGAAGCCTGAGTTGTACGTTTTTGGACGACGCGGAGTCACATACTATAAGTATCGCAATCGCGATATTGCTGGTACTTGGGAAGGTGATTCAGACCGTCCAGGAGTTGAAGTTGCAGAACAAATTTCACAAGCATTACTTGACGCTTATATGAAACCTGCAGAAAAAGGTGGTGTTTCCGAACTGTATATCGTATTCACCGAATTCGTGAATATGGTTGTGCAAAAAGTTCGCGTGTTACGTATGCTTCCTGTTGAAGTTGTTCGTTCAGAGGATACTTCTTCTTCTGATGCTGATAATTCAACGCAGGAAGTAACCCCTTTGTACACTTTTGAACCTGGTCGTGAAGAAGTACTTGATGCAGTTTTGCCGAAGTATATTCAATCGCGTATTCATGAGTGTTTGCTTACTGCAGCAGCATCTGAGGCTGCAAGTCGTCAAAATGCTATGCATACTGCAACAGAAAATGCTCGTAACCTCGTTGATGCATTAACTCGTAAACTTAATGCATCTCGTCAGGCTTCAATTACCCAAGAATTAACCGAAATTATCGGTAGCGCTGACGCGCTTAATAAGAAGGAAGAGTAGGAACGCATATGGCTGATACTCAGACCACAGCGGCTTACAATGAGGAAGATTCAGCATTGAGCACTGGTCGTGTTACACGAATTCAGGGTTCAGTGATTGATATTGAATTCCCAGTTGGCCACCTGCCTGATATTTACAATGCGCTTAAAGTGAAGATCAACAACGTTGGTAATGTTGAAGGTGAAACACTTCATGAGATTACCCTCGAAGTTGAGCAGCACTTGGGTGATTCTACTGTTCGTGCTGTTGCATTAAAGCCAACTGATGGTTTAGTGCGTGGTGCAACTGTAGTGAATACAGGCGAACCTATTAAAGTACCTGTTGGTGATGTTACTAAAGGTCATGTTTTTGATGTTTCCGGTAATATTTTAAATAAGAAACCGGGTGAAAACGTTAAGATCGAAGAACGTTGGCCAATTCATCGTCAACCACCTGCATTTGATCAGCTTGAGTCTAAGACTCAGATGTTCGAAACTGGTATTAAGGTTATTGATTTATTAACCCCATATGTTCAGGGTGGAAAAATCGGTTTGTTCGGTGGCGCAGGCGTTGGTAAGACTGTGCTTATTCAGGAAATGATCCAGCGTGTGGCTCAGAATCACGGTGGTGTTTCCGTGTTTGCTGGCGTTGGTGAACGTACCCGTGAGGGTAATGATTTGATTGGTGAAATGGAAGAAGCAGGTGTGCTTGAGAAAACTGCACTTGTTTTCGGACAGATGGATGAGCCTCCTGGAACCCGTTTGCGTGTTCCATTAACCGCTTTAACCATGGCAGAATATTTCCGCGACGTTCAGAATCAGGATGTGTTGTTGTTCATCGATAACATCTTCCGATTTACTCAGGCAGGTTCTGAGGTTTCTACGTTGCTTGGTCGTATGCCATCTGCTGTGGGTTATCAGCCTAACTTGGCTGATGAAATGGGTGGTTTGCAGGAGCGTATTACTTCAACTCGTGGTCATTCAATTACCTCTTTGCAGGCTATTTACGTGCCTGCAGATGATTATACTGATCCTGCACCTGCAACAACATTCGCACATTTGGATGCAACTACAGAGTTGTCTCGTGATATTGCTGCAAAGGGTATTTATCCTGCAGTTGATCCGTTGACTTCTACTTCTCGTATTCTTGACCCTCGTTATGTTGGTCAAGCACACTATGATTGCGCAAATCATGTGAAGGCAATTTTGCAGCGTAATAAGGAACTTCAGGATATTATTGCGTTGATTGGTATTGACGAATTAAGCGAAGAAGATAAGACCACAGTAAGTCGCGCTCGTAAGATTGAACAGTACTTAGGTCAGAACTTCTATGTTGCTGAAAAGTTTACTGGTCGTCCTGGTTCTTATGTTCCTGCTGATGAGACGATTGAAGCATTTACTCGTATTTGCGATGGTGTGTATGATGAAGTGCCTGAACAAGCATTCTCTGGTATCGGTGGTATCGAGGATCTTGAGAAGAAATGGCATGATCTCAAGGAAGAAATGGGTGAGTAATGTCTGAGGCAATAATGCAAGTTGCGATTGTAGCTTCGAACCATCCTGTTTGGGAGGGTAAAGCTACTACTGTAACTGTTCCCGGTACAGAGGGAACTATGGGTATTATGCCTAATCATGAGCCTGTGTTAACTCTGATTTCAAGCG
Organism: Bifidobacteriaceae bacterium; assembly: GCA_030530905.1. Taxonomy (GTDB): domain Bacteria; phylum Actinomycetota; class Actinomycetes; order Actinomycetales; family Bifidobacteriaceae; genus Bifidobacterium. The sequence continues at coordinate 5,454 of JAUMUB010000069.1, forward strand.
GAACAGTTCATGTTCAAGATGATGCTGGCAAATCGCATTATTTTGCTGTTGCTGATGGTTTCATATCTTTTGACTCTAACAAGCTTACAATTGCTGTTGAAAGAGGTAAAAGTATAGATAAGCCAGAAGCTTAAAATATGATGATTTTTAGCTAATCTTACTCATTAATAT
>JAUMUB010000070.1 GCA_030530905.1 Bifidobacteriaceae bacterium
CTAAGCACATTATGTGCCTGCGTTTTAACATTAGATGAGTATATTTTTACGCGCGAACGCTGTGATTCTTGCATATTACGTGCGCGAGTAATATTACGTACAACCTTACGCATACGCCACACACCTTGCAAATCTTTACGAACCGTATCAGGAATATTTACGGTTGTGCCAGGAGCTTCAACCCAATGCACTGGGAACTCATACATGTTCTTACCAAGCACTTGGGCTAACACTAGCAACTCAGTATCAAAGAACCATTCATTATCTTGCACCTGAGGTAACAACTCATCTGCAACCTCCTTACGCATTGCTTTAAAACCGCATTGTGCATCAAAGAACTGCGCGCGAAGCATGGTTTGCAATATCATGTTGTATCCAACAGAGCAGATCTCACGTTTTGCTGATCGCGTAACATCAGAGTCGTCAAATAATCTGCATCCAAATGAAACATCTGCCCCACCGTACAATAATGAGCCAATCAAACTGTAAGTATGCTGAATATCGGTTGCAAGATCAACATCCATGTAAGAGACCACTTGAGCTTTTGAATCTGACCATGATAGTTTTAACGCAAGGCCACGCCCTTTACGATTGCAGTGCACTGCACGAACGTAATCAGGATATTCTTGTGATAATTCCTGAGCAATCGCCCAAGTTGCGTCTGTACTAGCATTATCAACTACGACAATATTCCACGTAAAAGCCCAGTTGTTTTGCTGCTGTGAACTTAATAAATAATTGAGTAAAGTTGTGACACTAGCACGTAACTGATCCTGCTCATTATAAACAGGAATCATTATGTCAGCATCCACTTTTTGAGCCAATCCTGCGCGCACGTCAATACGTGCACCTTGAAGGGATGCGTTTTGAATCATTTTTTCATATGCACTTGTTGTAGCATTTGCATTTTCAGTAGAGTTATATAAAGTGTTCATATCTAAGATTAAACAGGCTAAAACACAAGATAAACTTTGTTTGCGCCTATGAAATGCATAAATATTTTGGAAAAGAACATGAATACTTCCTGAATAAAAGCTTAAAACGACACACGCTCTACTTTTTTAAATTTATTATGACTGCTTAGGCTTCAAATCAGCAATATTGCCAACCTCATTACCTGCATCATCAATAATTTTACGTGATCGGCTGTGAAAACGTAAACGACCTACAGTTCTAAATTCGCCAGGCAAATAGCTATGCTTACGTTCTAAAGCACCAGGCACAATAAAATTAAACTTTACAGATAGCAAGCGCAAAGCCACAATAACCGCAACAATAAGCAAGTCTAAAATAATCTCTTCTTCTAAATTAATTGACCCTACTGCCGCACTTTTACAAACAAACACAGTACACACGCTACCAATTGCAGACGGCACCACATACCAATGCTTATCACGCAAAGCAAAAGGAACTTCATTAAGTAACATATCTCGTATGAAACCGCCACCCATAGCAGTGAATAAACCCATAAAAACAGCATTCTGACCAGAAGTATGAAAAAGCATTGCTTTCGACGTGCCTATTACAGAAAATAATGCGAGCGCTAAAGCATCTAGAGACAACATCGTCCATTTAAGACGATCAACCTCTGGATGAATAATTGCTACAGCAACACCTGATGCTAACGCCACGCACACAAACCAGCGGTCAGAAATGCCAATGGGCGGAAGCGCGCCCAACATGACGTCACGTATAATACCACCGCCAAGAGCGGTAAGCCATGCGGTGACAATAATAGCGATAAGATCGTATCCTTTTCGAACAGCCGCTAAGCCTCCAACCATGCCAGCACAAAAGGTTGCAACATATTCTATGAGTAGTAAAAAGTTATTACTTTCTAATGCAATACCCATTATTTCTCTCCTCATGAATACGATTTCCGTGTTTAAACTTATGTTAGAACAAGAACGCAATACTAAAGTTTTAAAATAACGCAATATTACAACAAAACACTGCGCATTGTAAACACTAATACTGCCAATATTTACTTAGAATAACTTCCAACCCCATTTATTAAAAAACTTAACCATTGACTGCAAGAATACTATAAATAAACGCCTACTTTTATGAGCACCCTTTTCATACATATGTATAACAGTTTCAAAAGGCGTATACACAATCCTATATCCTGACTTGCCAAAACGCATGCACAAATCGTTATCCTCAAAATACATGAAGAACCGCTCGTCAAAACCACCCACTTCAACAAATTTATCACGGTTAACAAACATAAAACAGCCCGAACCCATAGCAATATCAGTGGTTTTATCATCTGGTAAATTACGGCACTCATACCTGCTCAAACGCTTATCGAACAGTTTTTTAACAAACTTAAATGGAATAAAACGAAGCATATAATCAAACACGTCAAGGCGCTCGCGAACCACATACTGCGTGCTGCCATCTTCATTAAGCACTTTAGGGCTTACTACAGCAATATTATTATCCTGCTTAATACGTTCGAATAGGCGATGTAGCACCTCTTGGCTGACAAGCACATCTGGATTAAAAATAATTGCGTAAGTGGTGTTTGCATTATGTAGGATTTGGTTATGACCGTAGCCGAACCCTCGGTTTTCCTTGCCCTCATGAACGCTGATAAAAGGTTGATATGTTCTGAGCTTTTGAACGTATGTAGGGTCGGAATTATTGTCATAAATGTGAACATCATACAAACTATTGTTGCCAATTTGATTTTGCAAGTTATCAAGCACTTCAAATATGTGCACGCTATTGTGTGTAACAATAGAAATAGTAACTGCTTCTTGCATGATTGTTCTCCTTACCTCTACCATAATAAGGCCACCTATGAAATACGCTATTTTTCAAAGAACATCAAGTAGTTAATTATTCTGTTTTGTTTCTAGAATTCACTTTATTTTAAATATTGTTTATTCCATACAAAAAGGGAGCGAGCGTATGCTCACTCCCCTTTTAAAAATTTTATCGCCTTATATCATGCGATTAGTCGCAGACTTTCCACATCCAATTATGAGTATCTTCAACCTCGCCTAATTGAATACCAAGAAGCTCATTGCGAAGCTGAACGGTTAAGTCACCACTATTACCGTCTGCAACCTGAACATCAAACTTATCAGACTTAAAACGACCAATTGGCGTGATAATTGCTGCAGTACCGCAAGCAAACACTTCGGTAACCTCTCCAGAACGAATATCGTCTAATAATTCTTCTAAAGCAATCATTTTCTCAACAACATCACGACCGTGATCTTTAGCAAGCTGAATAAGGGACTGACGTGTGATACCAGGAAGAATATTGCCAGTAAGTGATGGTGTTTCAAGATGACCATCCTTGTGAACGGCAAATACGTTCATACCGCCAAGCTCTTCCAAATACGTTTTTGTTGCAGCATCAACAAAGCAAACCTGCTCGCAGCCATTATCAAAACCACGATACTCACCGACAAGTGAGGCAGCGTAATTACCGCCACACTTTGCAAAACCGGTACCTCCTGGACCAGTGCGGAACCACTGATCTTCAACCCAGATACTAACAGGCTTGACTCCACCTGGGAAATATGGGCCGGATGGAGATGCGATCACACAGTATTCCACTTCTTCAGGAGCTCGAACGCCTAAGAATGCTTCAGAAGCAAATAAAAATGGGCGCAAGTATAAAGTGTATTCACGGCGAGTAGGAACCCACTTGCGATCCTGCTCAACAATAGCAGCTACAGAGCCAAGAAAATCCTCAACAGGTAATTCTGGCAAATACATACGCTTTGCAGAATTTTGCATACGTTCTGCATTTGCATCTGGCCTAAACAACCATACAGAACCGTCAGCATGATAATAAGCTTTTAATCCTTCAAAACACTCTTGAGCATAGTGCAGCACAGAAGCTCCAGGGTTTAAAGCAATTGGCGCGAATGGTTCAACACGGCGCTCTCCCCATCCTGAGGACTTCTTCCATGTAACTCGTGCCATGCTATCTGAGAAAATCTGACCAAATGCTGGCTTATCAATTAGCTCAGCACGCTTTTCGTCACTTACAACATTGTTGTTTGGTAACACATTAAACGTTTGTGCTAAAGCATGCAATTCTTGACTATCATGATGTGAATTATTCATATGTAACTCTTTACTATGTTGGGAATATTTGTATACTACCATAGCAATTTACAAAAGTATTTCAACAAAATTACATAATATGAACATAAAAAGAAAAAGCTCACAGAAAATAATTCTGTGAGCTTTAACGAATACTTGTTTAATTACTCAGCATCAGCTGGAGCTTCTTCTGCAGCTGCCTCTTCACCAGCGTTCTCTGCTGGAGCAGTGCTTTCAGTTGCATCAGCTGGAACAACAACGCTAACAACTGGTTCTTCAACATTCTCAAAGTTAAGTTCAACACCTTCAGGAAGCTTAACATCCTTAGCAAGAATCTTAGTACCATCAGTTAAGCCATCAACATCAATAACAATACGCTCTGGCAAGTTAGTAACATCAGCACGAACGTTTAATGTCTGCATATCAACGAATGCAACTGCAGCACCCTTTGGAGTACCTTCTGCGAATACTGGTACTTCAACATCAATCTTTTCGCCAGCCTTTACCTCATAGAAGTCAATATGTTCTACGATGCGCTTTACTGGATGACGCTGTACGTCCTTAACAACAGCGGTGAACTTCTTACCGTCTACGGTTAAGTTGAACAAAGCGTTAGTACGACGAAGTGACAAAGTAGCTTCACGCATTGGAAGAATAATAAAAGCTGGATCTTCACCACCTGCATAAATTGTTGCAGGAATCTTACCAGCTGCACGCAAGCGACGTGCTACACCCTTACCAAATTCATTACGAACTTCAGCTTCAAGCTTGATTGTATCTGCCATAATAATCTCCTAGTTTTTTTAAACTACTAATGTATTTTTGTGTTGTTCTGGCGCGCCGACGCGCCAATAAGAACATCTCTAGGATGATTATCAGCTCAGTCGATTACGGATTTTACTCCCTCGCCAAAGCGCAGCAAATAAGACTATGCTTATTCACCAAAGCAACCTGAACAATTATACTAGAACTTACGACAAAATTCTGATTGTTCCTTAAACTCATTGCTCAACAGCCTATTATGCTACTATTTCTACCTACTTTTCATCCTACACACATAAGACTTTAGGTATGATTATGATTAGTTAACGTAATTGTATTATTTTTCAAGGAGACATAGTGACTGTTTTACATACTTTAAAACAACATCTTTCTCAAACATTTCAGTCTATTAAACCTTCTCAGAAAGAAGATATTGAAGAAGTAAGCGTTGAAAAAGATGAATCAGTAAAACAGACCATTAAAACAAATTTGCTTCCAAACACTACTCAATGGGGCGAAGGCTTTTCAACAACAACCTTTATAGATCCTTCAACACAGTTATTAACTAGCACAACCGCTGGTATTGACCCAATTCCTGATAGCACCACCA
>JAUMUB010000071.1 GCA_030530905.1 Bifidobacteriaceae bacterium
CATATTAATCGCAGCTCTTAAAGTTAAAATAACATTTAACACCAGTAGTAAAAACTGATAAGTTTTATAAACTTATAAATCTTCACTGAAGGTGGCACTAGTTTGATTTATAAAAGTACACTACCTTAAATCCTACATTTGAGGATATTCAAGTGTTAGCCCTCTCAGTTAGGGGGGGGGATAACAACACAATAAAATCTTGTTACCCCTTTAGTTACCCCCCAAGAATAGCAAAAATGAGCAAAAATGGGAAATTAGACACACAAACAGGAAAATTATAAAAGTGTTGAAAAATCAGCGATATATCAACAAAAACCGCATAAAAAAAGGCTTTTGAGAACTCGCTCAAAAGCCTAAGAGTGGAACCGCGGGGAATTGAACCCCGGTCCGGTAACCGTACCCATATTATTCTACGTGCGTAGTTTGCTGGCCGTATGGCAATTTTTCTGCTCTCGTCTATATCGCAAACAACCGACGACAAGCATATCCACAGTTAAAGTCCCCTTATTATCCTGTAGCACAATAATAAAAGCAAGTCTTTTAAACGACGCTCAACATCTTCCCAAAGACACAGAAGAGTGAACGGAGTGACAACTCGCTGGTTAAATCCTAGCGCGAGGCTTAGGCAGCGAGAGCAAACTCAGTGCGATTAGATTTAGCACTTATTTTTTCACGGAGGGCATCACGAGTGGACTCCGTATTCTCGACACGCTTCCCTACGACGAACAGATCACCGTCGAAACCGATCGGTCCCTAATATAATTTTCAAACAACATGCATAACCATGCAGATAAATGATTGTACCACAGCCAGAGCAACAACACAAAGCGTAACAACAGTAAAATATCTGCTAGTTTATTATCTGCTCAATAGCTAATACTAAAACATAATGCAATACTCATTCCCTACTATTCGCTAGTGTGGAAGCATGAGAATAGTTTTACAAAAAGTCCAGCAAGCAAGTGTAACCGTTATTGACGAACAAACAGGACTAGTTGACACATCTTTTACACCACAGCATATTCAACAAGGTTATGTACTACTTGTTGGTGTAAGCGACAGAGATGGAACGAAGGAAGTAGAATGGGTTGCGAAGAAAATAGCACACATGAGACTTTTCAAAGATGAAAATCATGCAATGAATATTTCATTAGATAAAGTTCAAGGTGAGATTCTTTCAATATCACAATTCACGTTGTACGCTAATATTCGTAAAGGAAATCGACCTAGTTTTATTGAAGCTGGTAAGCCAGAACATGCGAAGCTCGTATGGAAGCAGTTAAACGAAGCCTTAGCTTCATACGGCTACCCTGTTAAAGAAGGACAGTTCGGAGCGCATATGCAAGTAAGCTTAGTAAATGATGGTCCAGTCACTATCACTATCAACACAGAGGAATTGCTAGGATAATTACAATAATTATTGACAATATTTACTTGTTATTACGTATATAACTACATGCATTGTTTAACACAATATAGCTATCAGCGAATATTATATTTTCTTCATTACAGGACGTAATGGCGCGGACACATCAACATAATTATTCTCACCAATTTTAGTTGGATCATTAATAATTTTGTCAATAACAGCTTTCTTCAGCGCTAAATCTGAGGAATCACCCCAGAATAAGGTTATTTTCCCCCCATCAAGTACTGTGGTGATTGAATCCTGCGTGTGCGCTTGCACATCCGTAATCCTGGAACGCAAGCCTTCAGGCAAGCTGTTAAGCACAAGAAGTGCTTGCTCAACAGATTTTGTTTTTAGCGCAGAATTTATCTTATCCACTTGTATTGCTGGAATACCCGCAATTGAAGCGTTCTTAACAATGTTGAGAATTCTACCCTCACTGTCAACAGCCACCATAGATTTACTATCAGCAGTTTTCAAAATAGCTGTAGGCTTTTTTGCAGTAACCTTAACAACCACGCTCTTTGGGAAACTCTTCGTAACCTCAACTGAAGTTACACCAGGAATATTTGCTATCGTATCCTGAATTTCACTTGTAGAAACAAGCAACAAAGCCTTATGCAACTGTTTTTTTGCAAGCGAATTCACACTATTTTCATTCACCCATTCAGTTGCACCACTAATGGTGACGTTTGCCGACTCATAGCGTAAATATGGCGAAAAGAACAATAGCCACGATAACCCTACAACGCACGCAATCGTAGCAATAATAATTGCAGCACGCTGTAGCAAATATATTGCAGACACTGATTTCTGCTCTTTGAGACGATCTGAGTGCTGCAAAATTTTTGGTCGCATAGTAACGCCAACAGTACCTCTGGTAGAAGCTAAGGTTTTTTCTACAGTCTGATTAGCGCTAAGCTTTCGCGCGTCAACAAACTCACCAGCTCGGCTTCCATGAGCATTACTCACAACTCGCGCAGAACGCTTAGACTGATTCTCGTTTAAACGTGAAATATTTGAACTACTCGCAGAACGAGCGCTTCGTGAACTCGTGTTCTGTTTTTCCTTATCGGCACGTTTGAACACACCTTTTGTTTTGCTTTTAAACGCGGAAAACAAGTTTTCTAACTTTGAGCTCTTATTCGTATCACTAGTTTTCTTCTGCAAACTGGTATGCTGAGTATCCCCGCCAGCTGATTTCGATACCACTTCACGCTTAGAACGTGCTGTCGCATCATTCTGCTGTGCTGATTGAGGAACTTCTGGTAACACTCCTGAATTGCTGGATATTGCGCGCAAACGAGATGACCCTTGTGAAGAACCACTAATTTTTCGTGCCATAATTACCTTTTATTAAGTTCAGATACAATTATCGGAGCAACTGTTGTAATGCTACCAGCTCCAACAGTAAAAATAACATCTCCTGACTGTGCCTGCTGAGCTACAATCTGAGCAGCCTGACCCATGTCTTCTACAACAGTAAAATTCGTATCTGCTTGCAAATCTTTCACAGCATCAACGATTGTTTGTGCGTGAATATTTGGATAATCCTCCTGTTTTTCACGCGCAGGGAAAATCCCCGTCACGATCACATAATCAGCTAATGATAATGCTTGCGCGAATTCGTGAGCGAAGAATTTTGTACGCGAGAATAGGTGAGGTTGGAAAACAACGCGCAGAGTTGCATTAGGATAACGTCGACGCGCAGCCTCAAGCAATGCGGTAATCTCTGTAGGGTGATGAGCATAATCATCAACTACAGTAACACCAAGCGCAGTGCCAATAATTTGAAAACGGCGTTGAGCTCCATGAAATGTTCCAGCTGCTTGTGCCGCTTGAGTGGCTGGCATTCCAAGCAGTACTGCACTAATTATTGCAGCGGTGGCGTTACGAGCATTATGAATACCAGGAATAAGTAGTTCAACAAGAACTCTCTTACCATCCGCAATTTTATGTGGAAATTCTATTGTAAAACTCTCTTTACCATTACCTGACTGTTCGCTTTCATGCGTGATATGCACGAATGAGACTCCGCGTAGTTCTTGCTCACTAAGAGGTTCCGTTCCATAGCATACGCAATGTTGAACATCCTGAGATGATAATGATTGCAATACTATTCTTGACCCCTCATCATCAGTACAAAGCACAACAGCCTTTTTCGCATGAGTTGCATGTTTCACAAAAGCTTGATGATACTTCTGTACAGTACCATAATGATCTAAATGGTCTGGCTCAACATTCGTAATCACCACAATATCTGGATGGTATTTTTCAAAACTGCCGTCAGACTCATCCGCCTCAGCAACAAAAGCGACACCCTTACCAGCATGACCACCATCTAATACAACACCGTTATCGCCTTGAATAGAAGCGCCAATAGCATAACTTGGGTCAGCTAAATCACCTGAAGCATTAAGCAGAATATGAGATAGTAAAGAACTTGTTGTGGATTTGCCGTGAGCGCCAGCAACGGTAACTGACTGTTTCCTATTCATTATTAACGCAAGGATATCGCTACGATGAACAATGCGTATACCCTGCTGAGCTGCAACCATAATTTCAACATTATCTGGTTTAATTGCACTCGAATACACAACCGTATCTACACCATTCACGTTTTGTGCGTTATGTCCGAAACGAACATCAATACCAAGTTCGAGAAGATGACAAGCTTTAGCGCTTTTATCACGATCTGAACCCTGTACATGTATTCCCTCTTCATGAAGAATTTCAGCGAGAACACTCATACCAGCACCACCAATGCCAATAAAATGAGTAACCCCTAAATCTTGCAACCGTAATTGCGTATCTTTTGTTGGGTCGAGAACAATACGCTGATTCATAATATGTACCTGAAATCCTTTATTATCGTATTCAACACGTTCAAAACTAGATACTCTTTTAAATAATATGTTACTCTTTGCGTGCAATCTCTAACACATGTTTTGCCATTATCAAAGCCGCGTCACGAATACCATACTTCCATGCTTGTTCACGCATATGTTCTAACGCCTGATTATTCGCCAATAATGGCAAACAATGCTTTACAATCCAGTCCTTAGTAAACTCGCTGTCTTGAACAAGAATTCCACCATCAGCATCAACCACGGGTTGAGCATTAAAACGCTGTTCACCATTTCCAATTGGCAGAGGAACGTATATTGCTGGAACACCTAATGCTGAAAGCTCACACACAGTTCCCGCTCCTGCACGGCAAATAACTAAGTCCGCACATGCAAAAGCTAAATCTATGCGCTCAAAGTATGGGGCAATATGATAATCACCTTTGCCGAAGTTAAGTGGGTTTAAATCATTAATAACCTGCTCTCCAACAACCTCACTCACAATTGCACGAACTTCCTCATCTTTACCTCTACCTGTTAGGTGGACCACTTGAGCAGTTGTTAGCAAATCTTTTGAAGCATAAGCCATGGCACGATTAATATTTACCGCACCAAGTGATCCTCCTGTAACAACAACAATCGGACGAGTTGGATCTAAACCTAATTCTTGACATGCTTGAATACGATTAGAAGACCTGTTTTCAGGTTGCATTCGCTCGCACATTGCGCTCACTGCAGGACGTAACGGTAAGCCTACGCGTTCAACAGGCGCGTGTTTAGACTGCAAACCACAATTATCAAATGCTGTGCCAATATAATCAGCCCACCTAGCACCAAGCTTATTCGCCAAACCTGCACGCGCATTCTGTTCGTGAACTACGATTGGCACACCTTCGCGATGTGCTGCCGAATACACAGGTGCCGCAGTGTATCCTCCAAAACCCACTACAACGTCAACTTGCTTCTGCTGCAGCATTGCACGCAGGGAACGAATCTGCTTTAACCATCGAAATGGGAATGTAAAAGTGCTGGCGTTAATACTGCGTGGAAAAGGAACTTTGTCAATAGTGAATAATTCAAAACCAGCTTCAGGAACAAGACGATATTCTAAACCGACTTTAGTACCTACAACGGTAATATTAGCTGTTGGTTCCAAACGTTTAATTTCCTGAG
>JAUMUB010000072.1 GCA_030530905.1 Bifidobacteriaceae bacterium
CCTTACAGGGCAGCTTTCAACACAACATGCGCAGGATTCCCACAAATATTGTTTTTACGAATCTAATCCTTCTCACGCATAGCAGTTAAAGCCCAAAGAATAGAAACTATATCAATAATCTCCTGTATAAAAGCACCCACAACAACTGGAATGAAATTAAATGCTGCTAACAGCATACAAATAACAGCAGAACCTAAGCCAAGTGCAATAGATTGCATTAAAACACGTTGCGTATTTCTAGCAATAATAACAGCATTTGCCACATTACTTATATCATCATTCATAATAACTACTTGCGCTGTCTGTGACGATGCAGTAGTCTCACCTGAAGTCATCGCCACACCAATATTTGCCGAAGCAAGAACCGGAGCATCATTAACCCCATCACCAACCATCATTGATACACCAGAATCTGCAACCTCTTGAACTGCTTTTACCTTATCCTCTGGGAATAATCCATAACGCACATCATCAATTCCTACCTGTTGAGCAATTGTCAACGCACTCTTTTTCTTATCTCCAGTAAGCATAGTTATCTGTTCAATACCTAATGCATGAAGCTGTTCAACAGTGTTAGAAGATTCTTTTCTAGGCATATCACGCAATACAATTCGACCGCATAAAACCCCATCAATAGAAACGTATGCACTCATCTCATCAGCTTGAAGCTCTTGAAAACGCGTAACTTTATTAACAGTCTGGAAACCGAACTCATTCGCTGTAGCGTAAGCAAATCGTCCCACACGAATTGCGTGACCATTAATAATACCGCTTACACCATCTCCAGAATTTTCTTTAACCTGCTCAACTTGCACCGACGCAAAATCTTGAACAATACTCTTAAATTCTGCAGATACTTGATTGGATAACGCATCCCTGCCGTCAATCTCAGTATTATTATTAGACATTTCTTGTTGCAATGATTTTAATACAGCAAATGCTGCTGAACTAATACCATTCGCTAGAATATGAACGCAATACGACTCTAACATGCCCGCATAAATTAGAATCTCATTCTTACTGTACTGAGTTGTTTCGCCTTCAGGTAAATCTACACGTATTACTTCTGGCTTTGCTTTAGTAAGAGTACCCGTCTTATCGAAAAAAACATGCGTAACTCTTGATAACTCTTCAAGAATTTCTTGAGATTTAATAATTATTCCCGAACGTGCAAGTCTACCAGTTCCTGCCATGCAGGCTACAGGAGCTGAAATCAGCAATGGACATGGTGTTGCTAAAACAAGAACCTGCGCAAATCGCAATGGCACGCCTGTAACAGCCCACGCAATCCCAGCGATTGCAAATGAAAGAACCGTAAATGGAAGTGCCATAATATCAGCAGTTTTTACAATTGGTGCACGTGAATTTCTAGCAGTGTCAACTAAAGCAATAATACGCTGATATTGCGAATCCTTAGCAACACTCGTAGCTTTCATACAAAATACTGTTGAACCATTCACTGCGCCAGATAATAATGCTTTACCAGACAACACCTCAACCGGTAAAGACTCACCATTAATCGCTGAATTATTGACGACCGCAGAAGCTGAAAGAAGTACCCCATCAACTGGCACAATTTCACCAGGCAACACTACTAAAACATCATTCTTCTGTACTTGAGCAACATCAACTGTCTTAAAATCTGTCATTTCTAATGTCTGATTCAAATTTGCAATATCTGACTCACTCACAATATGTGCAGTTTGCGGAGCGCTTTGAACTAGTTTTATTAAGTTTGATTCTGCTTTAGATTGAGCATAATTTTCAATTGCTTCGCCAGATGCGATCATAAGAACAATAGCCCAAGATGCCCAATACTCGTGTACCGCTACAGTTGAAATAATAGCTACCACAGCCAGTAAGTCAACACCTACTTGTCCATTTCTTAGCGCTTCAACCATACCAATGGTTGTAGTAATAACCGTATATGTTGCAAGCAGAAGAATAATTATCACGCCTATCGAAATGCCATACACTTCATAAGACCATAACAAAATAATAGGAATGATAGACACAATAGTGATAAATAACATTATATTCTGAATGAAAAAATCAACTATTGAACGCCTTTGAGCAAGAAGCATGATACCCCTTTACACCGTGGTCTGTTGACAACAAGCGCAACTGACCAATGAATACATGTACAGTCACGCCTTGTTAACCCACTAATACTACTGTATTTAGTACACGGCGTAAGTTCTATCGAACTTCCTAGCTAGTATAACATACAAGACACAAAGAAGCTAATTATGCCAATTATATACAAAAATATATTATTCATACCACTGTTGTCACCTTTGACATTACAATGCTTTGACTTATAATATATTCGGTAACTACATATAGAAAAGATATATTCATGCAAATTTCAAGTCGTTTTACAATTGCAATTCACATTTTTGCGTGCATTGACACCTATAAAAATGAACACAAAATTACAAGTGATTTTCTCGCTTCTAGTGTTAATGTAAATCCTGTTATTATTCGCAAAATTCTCACACAATTACGTAATGCTGGTCTTATTAATGTTCAACGTGGTTCTGGTGGTGCATCGATAGCAAAGAATTTAAATGACATCACTCTTTTTGATATATACCGTGCGGTCGATTCCATCGAAAACGAAACATTATTCCATTTTCATGAAAACCCAAACAACAATTGCAAAGTTGGCAGAAACATTCATAATGTACTTGATGAAAAATTAGCACGAGTTCAACGCGCATTAGAACAAGAATTAATGTCTATTACTTTGCTTGATATAATAAACGACACGCGGTATTTCATTGCAAAAGAAAACTAAATTTTTATCACAAAACCCTTGTATTTATTATGTTTTTGAATAAATAAATACAAGGGTTTTATTTTTTTTAAAAATATACTTGACAAATTTTTTTATCGATATTATTGTTGTTGTAATCATGATCGTTACAACAAGAAAGATTAGACATGGACTTCTTCTCAAAACTTTTTAAAAACAAATACACAAAGGAGAAAACAATGACACAGATTGAAAAAGCAGTAGCACTTATCAACACTTTTGCAACTGGAGACACTGAGAAAGCTTCATCATTATTAACAGAAAACTACATTCAACACAATCTTGCATATGAAACTGGTCGTGATGCTTTCGTTGGAAGCGTAGGATATTTAGCTTCTGCTCCAGCACCAACAACAGTAAACAATATTCGCGCATATGAAGATGGTGACAAAGTGTTCCTACAAACTGTATATAACTTCGCTGGAGCTGGAGAACAGGTTGCATTCGACATTTTCCGTTTTGACAATAATGGATTAATTGCTGAACACTGGGATAATCTTGCTGCACTTGCCGAACCAAACCCTTCTGGTCACACTCAAATCGACAACCTTGCTCCAACTAAAGACTTAGACAAGACCGAAGAAAACCGTCAACTTGTCAAGAACTTCTTATTTGATGTTATGCAAGGCAACAACCCTCAAAAAACCCCTGAATACTTTGATGGCGATAAATATATTCAGCATAACACTGGCATTGCTGACGGTTTATCTGGTCTTAGCTCAGCATTAGAAGCACTTGCAAAACAAGATATTCAAATGATTTACACTACTGTTCATCAAGTTTTAGCACAAGGAGATTATGTTCTTGCAGTTAGCGAGGGTACATTTGCAAATGCGCCAACAAGCTTCTATGACTTATGGCGAATTGAAAATGGTAAGATTGCTGAGCATTGGGATGTAATGGAAACCATTGCAGACGAAGCTAATCGTCATAATTCAAACGGTAAATTCTAATAAAGAATATAATCTATTTACATACTAGCCCTTATTAACATTCTTCAGCTATTATATTTTGCCTTGCATAATATAATAGCTGATTTTATTCACAGCAATTACTACTCACACAATATAAATGAAGTATTAATGAAACAAGAAGAAAAAATTGATTACCTTATATCCTACTTAATTTCTGAAAATAAAACATATCACGATTTATTCATACCATCTTCTATTAATGAGAGAAAGCAGCTATTACGCGCATTAATGAATGTGCGACCGCCAAAGCCAATATCAAAAAAATTTATAGAAATACAAGACTCCTATTTACAACAAAATCTTCAAGAAAGCGTCATTACGTCTTTACACGATTTACATGAAATTCAACCAGATATATTCCTTTGGCAAGGAGATATTACCAAACTACGTGTTGATGCAATTGTAAATGCAGGAAATGATGCATTACTAGGATGTTTTGCCCCTTGTCATGGTTGCATTGACAATGTCATCCATACATACGCCGGTGTGCAGTTGCGACTTGCATGTAACACAATTATGCAAAGACAAGGAACACCCGAACCCGTTGGACAAGCAAAAATAACTCACGCATTTAATTTACCTTCAAAATACGTGTTGCATACCGTTGGACCATTAATATCAAGTGTTCCAACTAATAAAGATTGTGAACTGTTAGCATCCTGCTATCGTTCATGCATTGAATTAGCCGACACTAAAGATCTAAAATCAATTGCGTTTTGTTGTATTTCAACTGGAGAATTCCATTTTCCAAACAAATTAGCAGCCAAAATTGCCATTAGAACAGTGCAACAGTACAAAACTGAAACTCATTCTAAAATTAAAGTTATTTTTAATGTTTTCAAAGAGATTGATAATGAAATATACACAGAATTACTGGGATAATATACATAAATTAAAAAATATATTACACGAATACAGCACCATACTTATCGGAGCAGGAGCAGGCCTATCAACTGCCGCTGGAATGACCTATGATGGGACACGTTTTTTAAATAATTTTGCCGATTTCGCAAAAAAATATCATTTAACTGACATGTATTCCGCAGGCTTTTATCCTTTTGCAAGCTTAGAAGAATATTGGGCTTACTGGAGTAGACATATTTTACTTAATCGATATACGCCACCTTCAAAAGATACTTATACGCAATTATTAAATTTAATAAAAGAAAAAGAATATTTTGTTTTAACAACAAATGTTGATCATTGTTTTCAAAATACAGGTTTTAATAAAAAAAATTTATTTTACCTACAAGGAGATTATGGTCTTTGGCAATGTAGCAAACCTTGTACTCAAGAAACATACGATAATAAAAAACAAGTAAGGGAAATGGTGCATGAACAACAAAACATGAAAATTCCTACATCATTGATTCCTTATTGCCCACGTTGTGGTGCACCTCTAACAATGAATCTACGAATTGACAGCACATTTGTTCAAGATTCAGGCTGGCATAATGCGTTAAAACGGTATGAAAGATTTATTCAAAAACACGAGCATGATAAAATATTGTATTTGGAACTTGGAGTAGGCAACAATACTCCTGCAATCATTAAATATCCCTTCTGGAATTATACTTTTACAAACCCAAACG
>JAUMUB010000073.1 GCA_030530905.1 Bifidobacteriaceae bacterium
TGGCAAGTCACCCAAACCGCGTCTTCTCTGCTGATGATATTTTTGAACGTGTTTCACAGCATGATTTGCAATAACCTCATCATCTACTAAACCCTGCTGTATAAAACCGTCACCTGTAGAATACCAAACTTCCTCACAGCAAATATTTTCACCATTGTAAGCAATAAAACGCATTCCATTAGGGTGAAATGCCAAGCGCTGCCATTTATCAAATTGAATATCACGATGGTAATCGAAATCAATATCATAGCTTTGCACAGCATGTAAGACCTTGGTTAGAGTCTTTTCTTCAACAATATGCAAAACATAATCAGTATCAACCGTTTCAGGAGTATACCCCTCTAACCCAGCAATAATCGCACGATCAGTGCCATGACCTAATCCAGTTAAAGAAAGTGAGCCGTATAGCACCACTTGAATTCGAGAAATACTCTGCAGCACTTGCTGATCTTCACAATGATGAATAAAAGAATTAGCCGCTTTCATAGGACCGACAGTGTGAGAAGAACTTGGACCAATACCGATTGAAAACATTTCAAGAATACTGTCCATATCGCCCCATTACAAGAACAGATAAAAATAAAAAGTGCCCTCTGTGGGACTCGAACCCACAAGCCCGTACGGGCGACAGATTTTAAGTCTGTTGCGTATACCAATTCCGCCAAGAGGGCGTGCTAAATAGCACGGGTTACACTATACAACGAAGTATGAATTAAAGCAAATCAGCGTGGCGAAGCAAACACTACTTTTCTTCTAATAATAAACGTCCTAAATCTAAAACAAGACCGTCTAACAAACCGTGTTCACTTGCCACATACGAAGTAATAGGCTTACCATACACAGCGTTTGACGCTTGAGATATATTGTGTAAAACTCTGCTCCAAACCAGAGCGCCACCGCCGACAACATCAATACGACCAGGATGAATTGTATGGTATTGAGCCCGATTTTCACGGGTCATATTAAGAAAACGGTTATTAACCTCAATCGCATCAGCAATACTGGTACGAACACCATCAACAATCTTATGATTATATTCAGTCAACCCCATACTCAAAGCAGTCATGGTAGTTACTGTGCCAGAGACCCCGATGATGGTTTTAGCATTACCTGCTGGAACGTATTCAAAAGCGTGCTGAATATGCTCGTCAATATCTGCAATTGCTTCGTCAATTTCATCTTGCGTAGGTGGATCATGATGTAAATGACGTTCAGTCATGCGCACCGAGCCGATATTCATAGAATATGCTGCCTGCACCTCATTTGCACTATGCTCTACACCATTGCCACCAAGAACAAGCTCAGTAGAACCGCCGCCTAAATCAACCACAATATATGGCGCTTCTAAATTCTCCCGTGACACAACACTTGTGGCACCTAAAAAGCTTAAGGCTGCTTCTTCTTTACCAGAAATAACTTCAGGACGAACACCTAAGATCTGCTCAATAGTATCCTCAAATTCTTGACGGTTAGCAGCGTCACGAGTTGCCGAAGTCGCCACAAAACGCATTGCTTGAACCTCATGTTGGGATAGTATTTGCGCAAACTCGTTTGCAGCACAGTACGCACGTTCAAGAGCCTCTTTTGCAAAACGATGATTAGTATCCACATCCTGGCCTAGACGAATCACTCGTAATTCGCGCGGCACAATATCCCGCATACCGTGGTCAGTAACCCGTGCAATTTTTAAGCGAATAGAATTTGTTCCACAGTCAACACCTGCAACAATTACACTATCATGAGAATTCATAGCACTCACTATCTATACACACAAGAAATATTCACGTATAAATGTTTATATTACAACACAGAGCAACGGCATATCTGAGGAGAAAACTCGTCCTCAATTAATTCTAACGCGCGATCGCCTATAGGATTAACTCCAGAACCCATCACCAAAGTTTGCGCAAGAATCGCATGTAAACACTTCACACGAACTGGCATACCTCCAGCGCTGATATTCGCGATATGTTCTTCACTATCCCCTAAATAAACAGCTAAAGCATGACGAAATGCCAAATACTGTTGATGAGCTTGCTCATATTTTTGCTGCAAACTCTCATCTTCCTGCAACATCGCCTGCAATGTAGCCATTACACCCTCAGCCTCAATATGAGAAATAGCTTTCACAGCCTCAGGAGATGATAAATAACATGTTGTTGGAAAAGGAGTGCCATCTTCAAGACAAGGGCGCGTTATTGTAGCTAAAGGACGGCCACACACACAACGAGCACCAACGCTTACCATTCCACGAGGAAAACGACCTAACTGCTGCTCAACAATGCGAATATCTTCATCTGAAGCAGGCTGTTTCATAAACTCTTCAACCTTATGAGCTGCCCACTGCGAAAAATCTTGCATATAATGCACCTTTACCTATTTTTGAGAGTTTTTCATATGATCAGCATCGTCAACTTTCTTAATCGAATATGAAAGTTCACTATACCATGGCAAGGTTGAATGCTTTTCATTCTGCTGAATTACATTTTGCTCTTTTTGAGTTCCAGTAACTGATTGTGAGTTTTCTACACGCACAGTTGTTTCTCCTGGAAAAGAAAAACCTAAACGTTCTCGAGCTTTTGTAATAACATACGAATTGTCATCCCAGCGTTTCATATTATTCTCTAATGTTGCACGCTGTGCAAGTAGCGAAGACTCTTGCTTTTTTAAATCATTGTATTCTGCATAACTCAGCGCATACATGTGAAAAGTAGAGAATAATTGTATTAAACCAATAGCAAAAATAAACAATGAAACAAAAAAAGGAACTGGTCCATAATTCATATTTCTTGAATTCTTATTATTCATTGTTGACGTGCTCATAATGTACAAAAATACCCGCCACATTCGACGAAACAAATGTGACGGGTTTATAAGTGTAATCGAGTATTTAAGCTATAAATACTACTTTACATACTTCTTGCAAGCTTTGAATGCGTCATAACCTGCATACTGAGCGGTTGAACCAAGCTCTTCTTCGATTTCGAGAAGACGGTTGTACTTTGCAATACGCTCACCACGTGCAGGAGCACCAGTCTTAATCTGGCCAGTGTTCTTAGCAACAGCCAAGTCAGAAATGGTGGTGTCTGGAGTTTCACCAGAGCGGTGGGAAACCATGGAAGTGAAACCATTCTTAGTTGCTAATTCAATAGCATCCAAGGTTTCTGTAACGCTACCAATTTGGTTAAGCTTTACCAAGAGGGAGTTTGCTGCGCCGAGTTCGATGCCCTTTGCAAGACGCTTAGGGTTGGTTACGAGCAAATCGTCGCCTACGAACTGTAAGCGATCACCAAGACGAGTGGTGATTGCTGCCCAATCGTCCCAACCTTCTTCTTGGAATGGATCTTCGATAGAAACGATTGGATACTCGTTTACAAGGTTCTCATAGTAGTCAAGCATGTAAGCTGCTTCGCGCTCTTCACCGTCAAAGCGGTACTTGCCGGTTTCCTTGTTGTAGAATTCAGAAGATGCAACGTCGAGGGAGATACCAATCTGCTTGCCTGGCTCATAGCCTGCTGCTGCGATAGCATCCATAATATACTTGATGGAATCCTCGTTGGACTTCATCTTTGGTGCGAAACCACCTTCATCACCAAGACCAGTTGCAAGGCCTTCCTTCTTCAAAACATTCTTCAAAGTGTGATAAACTTCAACACCTGCGCGAAGTGCATCGCTATAAGTTTCAAAACCGTATGGGGAAATCATGTATTCCTGAATATCGGTTGCGAAGTCTGCGTGTGCACCACCGTTCATAATGTTCATGTTTGGAACAGGGAGAATATGACCGTTGGTACCGCCGATGTAACGGTATAATGGAAGCTCAGCAGACTGTGCTGCTGCATACAATGCTGCAAGAGAAACACCCAAAATAGCGTTTGCACCAAGCTTACCCTTGTTTGGAGTACCATCGAGCTCAATCATAGTATCGTCAAGAGCACGCTGATCGGTTGCATCCATACCGATAACCTTTGGTGCGATTACTTCGTTAACTGCCTTAACAGCTGCGAGAACACCCTTACCTGCATAACGGGACTTGTCGCCGTCACGACGCTCCCAAGCTTCTGCTTCACCAGTTGAAGCACCAGAAGGCACTAAACCGCGACCTAATGCGCCATCTTCAGTTTCAAGAATTACTTCAACAGTTGGATTACCACGGGAATCAAGAATCTCGCGAGCATAAACACTTTCAATAGCTGCCACGAATACTCCTTAAGTATTAGTTTTACGTTTCAATCTTTACAATACTGTTATTAATGGACGTTCACACAAATATGGTGTACACAAGATTCAAATATTCACTGAAATAATGAAATTCCATTAATACCGCGTTACTATACTAACAAATTTCATCTAATATCGTAAGAAATAATATTAATTGTCAGATGTAAGCGATTGACTACTCCATGCTAAATCTTCTAACACTTGATCAACCCATTGAATAATCTGCGTACCATTCATCGCACCTGAGCCTAAGCTTCCCTCAAACGGTGTTGGAATAAGCAAAGTCTTAGTAACTGGCCTGTATTGAGAACCCTTGTAAATACGTGAAATTCTCATTTGCAGAGATTGAGGTAATTGCACTTTGCCAATTCGAAGATTTCTACCCTGCATAATAAGCTCACTAATCCCCATGCTGCGAGCGCGATTACGCAATTTAGTTAAATCGAATAATATTTCCAACTGACTATTTGGCTTGCCATACCTATCATTAATTTCTTCGCGTATGGCCTCAATAGCATTATCATCATGCGCTTGTGCTAGTTTTCGATACACTTCGAGTCGTAACTTATCACTGCTAATGTAATCAACCGGAATTGAAGCGTCTACTGGAATGTCAATGCTGACGCTTATTGGTTCAACTGGCTTGTCTGTCTGCTTGTATTCATCTACTGCTTGAGAGATCATGCGGATATATAAGTCAAAGCCTACACCTTCAATATGTCCACTTTGCGCGTCTCCTAAAAGGTTTCCTGTGCCTCGCAACTCTAAATCTTTCATTGCGACGTCAAAACCTGAACCTAACGCCGTATTTTTGGCGATCGTGGTTAAACGTTCATGAGCTTGCTCAGTTATTGCCTTTGTAGGATCGTATAAGAAGTAGGCATATGCGCGTTCTCGTCCTCGACCTACTCGACCGCGAAGCTGATGTAATTGACTTAATCCGAATCGATGTGCTTGATCAACGATAAGTGTGTTTGCGTTTGAAATATCAAGTCCTGTTTCCACAATTGTTGTGCATACTAGCACGTCAATATCCCGATGCCAGAAATCTCGAATAATTGTATCTAAGCGCTTCTCTCCCA
>JAUMUB010000074.1 GCA_030530905.1 Bifidobacteriaceae bacterium
GTTATAAAAAAGCTTTAGAAAATGCTGGCTTTAAAACCATTGCCGTAGGATACTCATCATTTAGGGAGCATCCAGAAGTTAAAGATATTTTAAGCGTTCTTCGAGCTTTGCAAGATAAAACCAATGCTGAAGCGTATTTGCGTGTTCTTGCAACTCCTCGCTTGGCGGTAAGAGCACGTGATTTGCGATTACTGGCAGAAATTGCAAATGAGCAAAATAGGTTACACAGATACGAAGTATTAGCGAAAATTGGAGTAGTGCCAGAGGTTGAGCTGAAGAAGGATAAGCTGCGACTTGAACAGAAACATCGTAGTGAAGTTCCAAACGCAATTTTCTTAGGCGATATTCTTTGCAATAAGGAATACGAGCATTTGATTGTCAATAGTGATATTAGTGAAATTGGCAAAGAGAAAATTCTGTTTTTTAGTCATCTTATGCAGTATTTGCAACAGTTTATCTATCACGATATTAATGAACTTGTGTTTAAAGTTTGCGTAGCACTTAATGTTGATATTGATGGATCTATTGCTGATGCAATTGAGCATGAGAATATTCATGCTACACAGATGTCGAATTCAATTTATGCAATGGATTATTTAGCAACTGCTTTCAAACAGGAACTTACCGTTAATGAGCGTCCAACACTTTCTGGTTTTCTTGCTTGGATAGATTGCATGAGTGATTTTGACGATGTTGAGAATTTGCAAGCGGCGAATCAAGAGTCTGCGGACGTGATACTTCTTAGTGTTCACCAGGCTAAAGGCTTGGAATGGGATGCGGTAGCAGTTGTAGATATGAACCCTTCTCTTTTCCCAAGTAATGCGGGTGATAATCTAAAAATTGTGTTAGATGAACTTGAGTGTTTAGACGATAGTTCAGCTGAAGAAAAAATTGAAACGATTGATGCTGAGAATGAGTCGTACGCTGAAAATGATTCTGATCAGGATATTGATGTTAACGAGATTATTGATGGCAAGAATTTTGTTGATGATTTTAAGATTCCAGCATATATTTCGACAGCTAAATCATGGCTAGAGAAGCCACTGGAAACACCTGTTCCTGCGCGTACTGATTACCATATTCTGCCTAATTTTCCTCATGATTCTCGCGCTCAAACATTTGATGAGGTAATACGGGATATTAAAAATTTGTTGTTAGATGAACAGGATCTTCAGCGTGACGATCTTGATTCACGGACTATTATTAGTGTCGCAAATAATCTAGTTCGTGAAGCTTGCGAAAATTATAATTCAATATCGAAGAATCGTCATGATATTGAGGACGGATACTTATCTCAAAGAGAAGAGTATGGAACGCGTAGGCATATTGAGGAACGACGTTTAGCATATGTAGCAATAACTCGTGCAAAATATGATGTGTTATTACTTAACGTGAATTCTAATAGTCAAAATAAGCCTAACATATCAAATTTTTGGCAGGAAGTTTATGACGGCTTACAGTGTGATGCTGTTAAGCAGGAAGTTGATAATGATACGCCTATTGCGAATTATTATAATAGTCAACGCATTAGTGAAGGAATTGTAATTGAGGGTGAAAAAACCAATATTGCTGATGTTGGCGTAAGAGGATATTTTATTGGTGATGACGCTCAAGAATATCTTGACGCAGTAGTTGGCAATTGTTTAGAAAACGAAGAACCTAAGAGGAAATTGCGTTCTTGGCCTATTGGCTTAAGTGAAAAAGTGGCAGGCTCGCTCAGTGGTTCTGTTGAACGGGTAGAACGCATGGGGAATAGTGGTAATGCTGCACAGTTGAGTCTCACACAGCAGGCACAACGTCTTGTCAATGACTCATTCTTCATGGATTCTTACGTTCAAGAAGATGAGAGCGCGGATACCCAGCTGCTAATTGAGCGTGCAAAACAGGTTGTAGAGGGCAAATACAGTTATTCTGTAAGCGATATTCAGCGCGGTGTGCTTGAAAGCGGCAATATTGATGAGCAAACGAGTAAGTATATTATGCGACCGTTACCGCTTTTATACAATGAAGCTCCTGAAGATGGCACTCAATTTCACGATTGGGCTGAAGCGTTTGTCACGTCATACAATAAGGCAAAGCTTAGCAAGCAAGAGCAAGCTGCAATCGATGAAATAAGAAAAGACGATAATATTTTCGCGCAGAATAAAAATGAAAATGGTTTAAGTCGAGAGCAAATAATTGCGCAGGTCGAACAGTTAAATACTACTGAAACAAGTCTTACACCAAATGAGCGTAAGTTTAATGTTTGGAAGCAGCGTTTAGTGTCATCACCATGGGCTTATCGTGTGCCGATTGTTGCAGAGTATGCACTTCGTTTGCGTATTCCGCAATGGGATAATAGGCAGGTAATTGGCAAAGCTGATGCGGTGTTCTTGGGCGGTATTGATTCTCAAGATGAGAATAAACGTATCACTATTATTGATTGGAAAACTGGTGTAAGGCCTACAAGAGAACAAGATATTGCTCACAAGCTTGAACAACTGGACATATACAGACTCTTATTCTCACGAGCATGGGGAATTCCTATTGAACAAATTGATGCGGCATTGTATTACGTGAGTGAGGAAAAGGAAGAAAATAGGATAATTCCAACTGTGAATAAGACACAAGAGGAGATTTTAAACCAGTACGCAAGCGCGTGAGTGCAGCAGCATAAAGTAATTGCGAATCAGATGCGGTGCACAATCGTATCTGATTCGTTTACAATCCGTTTCTTAAAATCTGCGTAATTTCTAAAACAAAATATTGTGTTTTATACAGTGTGTGAGCTGTAGAATGACTTGCAACCGAAGTTTGCTGAGAATGTTTATACGTGTAATGCGATGATGTTGCATTGTAAATACTGGTTATTTGCGTGTTAAGTGTTATGAAAAAATGTGATACAGTATTATACGCAATAATAAGCGTATTTATAGTGTGTATACATTGCTGTAGTTAGAAAGCATTATGAGGCATGGTGGAAAAAGATTTGCGTACGCAGATTACGTATCGTTCATTAATTTGGGATGATATTGAACATATTGCTCAAGAATATGACAATACGTGGAGTTACAGCGATGTGATTGGTAAGAAAACCGGTAGTATTCTTTCACAATTGTCAACATTTCATTATGTTCAGCCTGCAACAGATGGCATTGTTGCATATGACAATCAGAATCGTTTTATGGGTGTGTGTTTAAGCAGAGTGCCAAATCAGCCGCAATTATTTGATCAATGTGACGAGAAAATAATGCAATTACTCGAACAATTACAGCGTTTGGATGGTGGGGCACATGATCTGATCCATAAAATAAGTGTTTGGGAACAATTAGAATTTGAAATGGAACAAGAAAGCAACTGTTTAATTGAAAAAGATGCTGAAATTGAATTATTCTTAGTCGCTGCGAGATCTCGAGGACTTGGCATTGGTGGAAAATTATTTAAACATGCTTTGCAATATTTCAATCAGCATAATGCAACAAAATTCTTCTTACATACTGATAGTGATTGCGATGTTAGCTTTTACGATTATAAAGGTATGACTTGTGTGTCACATCGTGATGTGACGAAAATAGGTGTAGAGCGTGCAACAGATGTGATGGCAGAACAGCTGTACATATATGAGGGGAATCTCACAGAAATGTTAGGTGCAAAGTGACTAATAAATCACCATATGCGGTAATTTTCTCTGTTCCTGGGACGAAGATTTTTTGTTTTTCTGCGGCAATTGCTCGTCTACCAATGTCGGTTGGAACGCTAGGTATTGTTTTAGCTCTAAACTCCGTATACAACAATTGGACTATTGCCGGCTCAATGAGTGCAGTATACGTGTTGGCTGCCTCGTGTGTAACACCTTTATACGCTTACTTATTCGATAAGTTCGGTCAATATCAAGTCGGTAGAGTTGTGTTGCTGCTGCAGATTATCGCTTCTTTATCGTTTGCGATAAGCGTTTTTTCACACGCTCCGCTTGCATCATTGTATGGGCTTGTTATTGGCATGGGTTTAACACAGTTTGCGTATGGTGCTTTGGTGAGAACTCGCTGGGCTGCTGCTTTAGCAAAGTTTGATAACGCAAGTTTACTCAATACTGCATATGCTATGGAATCTGGCATTGATGAGATAATTTATATTCTAGGACCTATTATTGCAGGGTTTTTAGCGACTACAGTACATCCGCTTTCACCATTATTACTTCCTCCGCTTGCTAGCGGTATTGGTGGCACAATTTTCTTCCTACAAAAGAGCACTCAACCAGTATATCTGCGTCAGGTCGAAGTAGATACTTCACATGCGCAAGATGTTGAATCGTTCGAAAACAGTGGGAAACAATCTCACGCGCAGAATATGGAATTATCTAATTTAAAGTCTAAGAATACTCATTCATTTAATATTTTTTCATCTCCTGTGCTGTTGTCAATTTTAGTAGTATTTTTAGTGTTTAACATCAGCTTTGACGCCTTTTATGTGACTATAACTGCTGTGATGAAACAGTCAGGCATGGAACAATTCTTAGGTTTGCAATTAGCTCTATTTTCGGTTGGCTCATGTATTGGTGCGTTTATTTTTGGTTCTAAACAATTAAATAGGTCATTGTGGGCATATATTATTATCTTTCTTTCATTATTAACAATTGGGTATTTCGGATTTAGTATCACGCTTAATAATTTGATTTTGTTAGGTGTTTTAGAAATACTGGTAAGTTTTTGCGTTTCACCATTATTTACCGTGGGTAATCTTATTGTGAAGCAGCATGTTCCTGAATCATTCCTTACTGAAGGCTTATCATGGGTGAGCACAGTTAATAGCATTGGCGTTGCTATTGGAGCTTCGTTAGCAGGTCGTGTTATTGATATGTTTGGCACTCAAACCGCTATTATGATTCCTTGGATTTCTACAGCACTCGCAATTCCGCTGGCAGTATGTGGTTTACTGATTACGAAGAAAATAGATGGTGCAAAGTAGCAGTTTTCTTATATTCGCTTACATAGAAGTCGTGTGACTTTTATTAATTTTAAGTTTTCGTAAACTCAGGGTTACATTCCGCATGTAATATGTTCTGGTGCATGATAGTGTGGTGCAAGAGATTTATAATCTAGTAAATCTATGCGTTCAGTGAATGGAATTTTTACTAGAACGCGAATATTATGCGTTATCATAGAAACGCGTTGTGAGGAGTTATATGATAAGAGTTTCAGTTGTTGGCGCTTACGGCAAAATGGGAGCGCACGTGTGT
>JAUMUB010000075.1 GCA_030530905.1 Bifidobacteriaceae bacterium
GAGCGATAAAGACGATTAAAGATAAGGGGAGAATGGTGTTGCATATTCTCCATATCTGATCGTTAAACTTTAATGGTTGACGTATTAGACGATAAACAGTATATAATGCGATGATAATAGCTAAGGCAAAGCAAATATAGCCTACAAAATCTGACCTGCCGTAAATCTCCTGCGCGTAATAAATAATCCACGCGCCACTTAGTACCACAGATGTAAAAATCATGATAGCCTGCCTTTTCACCATTGAACTTGCAAGATAAAACCCTAGTATATCACTGTTCACATAAAACTAATAATAAAAAGTTGTATATAAAAGCGGAAGTACTAAAAAGCACCTCCGCTAATTATATGAATTTAAATTTATGCTAACACATTAAGCATTTACACGGTCAATACCGGACTGAACATCAGTCAAAACGGTATCCCAAGACTTAATGAATGCAGCAACACCGTCAGCTTCGAGCTTGTTGGTTACAGCCTTGAAGTCAATGCCCAAGTCAGCAAGCTTATCCATTACAGCATGTGCATCTTCATAAGTGCCCTTAATGCTTGGAGCGCCGTTACCGTGATCTGCTAAAGCATCCAAAGTCTTTTCAGGCATGGTGTTTACTACGAATGGAGCAACAAGTTCATCAACATACTTGCAGTCAGAATATGCAGCATTCTTAGTACCAGTAGATGCCCAAAGTGGACGCTGCTTCTTAGCCCCCTTAGCTTCAAGATCAGCCCAACGAGGATCGTTAGCAAACTTGTTCTCGAAGAGTTCGTAAGCGAGGCGAGCGTTAGCAACAGCTGCCTTACCTTCAAGAGCCTTAGCTTCTTCAGAACCGTTCTCTTCAAGAAGAGCGTCTACTGCGGAATCAACACGGGAGACGAAGAAGGAAGCTACAGAACCAATGTGCTTCAAATCGTGACCGTTTGCAGCAGCCTGTGCGATACCTTCGATGTAAGCGTCGATAACCTGCTCATAACGCTCAAGGGAGAAGATAAGGGTAACATTTACGGAAATGCCCTTTGCTAAGGTTGCTGTGATTGCTGGCAAGCCTTCTAAGGTTGCAGGAATCTTAATCATTGCGTTTGGACGATTTACCTTTTCCCACAATTCAACAGCTTGCTTTTCGGTTGCTTCTGTTTCGTGAGCGAGACGTGGGTCAACTTCGATAGAAACACGACCGTCAACGAAATCAGTTGCTTCTGCAACCTCGCGGAAAATGTCTGTTGCATTACGAACATCAGTAGTGGTGAGTTCGCGGATAGCGGTTTCTACATCAACCTTGCCAAGTTCCTTAAGCTGTGCATCGTATGGGCCAACCTGGCTTAATGCCTTCTGGAAAATGGATGGGTTGGTGGTTACGCCAACAACGTTCTTGTTAGCGATCAGCTCTTGTAAGTTGCCGGACTCAATACGAGTACGGGACAAATCGTCAAGCCAAATAGAAACACCAGAATCTGATGTGCGCTGAGTTGCTTCAGTCATTATTTACTCCTTATTATTGTTTAAAACATGAGCTAAGGGCTGTAAGCACAGCCCTTAGAAGATTTTTACTTAGCTGCTTCGATTGATGCCTTAGCTGCTTCTACAACATGCTCTGCTGTGATGCCAAGATCAATCATGTTCTGATCGCCGTCACCTGGAAGACCGAACTGCTCGATAGAAACAGGCTTACCATAAGAACCAAGATACTTGTACCATGGCATTGCAACGCCCGCTTCAACAGAAACGCGAGCCTTAACACTTGAAGGAAGAACAGCTTCCTTGTATTCTGCATCTTGTTCTTCGAACCATTCGAGGCTTGGTGCAGAAACAACGCGAGCCTTAATGCCTTCAGCTGCTAAGGTCTTAGCTGCTTCAACAGCCCACTGAACTTCAGAACCAGTTGCCATAAGAATTACATCTGGAGTGCCTTCAGTATCAACAAGAACATATGCGCCCTTCTTAACTCCATCGCGTGCTTTTTCAGCGGTTTCAGCTAATGCTGGAACATTCTGGCGGGTTAAGATCATTGCACCTGGCAAGGTGTTCTTCTTCTCAAAGAATACGCGGTATGCTTCTGCTGTTTCGTAAGCATCTGCTGGGCGGATTACTTCAAGCTGAGGCATTGCACGGAATGCTGCTAAGTGTTCGATTGGCTGATGTGTAGGACCATCTTCGCCTACAGCAACAGAATCGTGTGACCATACGTAGAGGTTTGGAATTTCCATAAGAGCTGCCAAACGTACTGCTGGACGCTCGTAATCGGAGAACATGAAGAATGTGCCACCGAATGGACGAGTGTGAGAACCAAGCAAAATACCGTTGGTGATTGCACCCATTGAGAATTCGCGAACACCAAAGTGAAGCTGACGGCCATATTCATTGCACTCTGGCCACTGAGCGGTCTCGCAACCCTTAGGAGCAAATGTTGCAGCACCCTTAAGATCTGTCTTGTTAGAACCACCCAAATCAGCGGAACCACCCCAAAGCTCAGGCATTACTGCAGCAATAGCGTTCAAGACAGTACCAGAAGCGCTACGTGTTGCAACCTTCTTGCCAACTTCGAAACCTTCAACAGCCTTATCGATAGCCTCATCGAATCCCTCAGGAAGCTTGCCTTCCTTAATGCGCTCGTATAAAGCTGCCTTGTCTGGGTTTGCCTTGCGCCATGCATCGAACTTTTCGTCCCATGCCTTGTGTGCTGCTAAACCACGATCAGCAACCTTACGTGCGTGAGCTAATGCCTCTTCATCTACGTGGAAGTTTTCTTCTGGATCGTATCCGAGTAACTTCTTCAAACCAGCAACAGCTTCTGCGCCGAGCTTTGAACCGTGTGAAGATGGGTCATTAGTCTTACCTGGGGTTGGCCAAGCAATAAGAGTGTTAACCTTGATCAACTTTGGCTGATTTGGTGCAGCCTGCTGAGCCTTTTCAATTGCAGCAGCAAGACCGTCAACGTCTTCCTTATAAGAACCGTCAGGCTGAATGAAGCTGAATTCGTCAGTGTACCAACCATATGCTTCGTAACGCTTTAATACGTCTTCAGCAAGCACGAGGTTAGTATCACCTTCGATTTGAATGCGGTTTGCATCGAAGATAACAGTGATGTTACCAAGATTCTGGTTTGCAGCAAGTGAAGCAGCTTCGCCGGAAATACCTTCTTCGATATCACCCTCGCCGCAGATTACCCAAATCTTGTGGTCGAATGGGGATTCGCCCTTT
Source organism: Bifidobacteriaceae bacterium (assembly GCA_030530905.1). Lineage (GTDB taxonomy): Bacteria > Actinomycetota > Actinomycetes > Actinomycetales > Bifidobacteriaceae > Bifidobacterium. The sequence goes on from JAUMUB010000075.1 coordinate 3,197, forward strand.
GCAGCTTCAGGATCGAGTAAACCACGCTGGAAACGTTCGCCGTATGCAAAACCGATTGCAGAAGCAAGACCCTGACCAAGTGGGCCAGTTGTCATTTCAATTCCTGGTGTTAAACCATATTCTGGGTGGCCTGGAGTACGTGTATCAGCGCCGCCACGGAAGTGCTTAAGATCATCTAAAGTTAAGCCGTATCCAGACAAATAAAGCTGAACATACTGGGTTAATGATGCGTGACCGCCAGAAAGGATAAAACGATCACGACCCTCCCAATTTGGATCATTTGGATCGTGCTTAATGAAATGCTGATATAAAGTATATGCAACTGGTGCTAAAGAAACAGGGGAACCTGGGTGGCCATTTCCTGCTTTTTCTACAGCGTCAGCCGAAAGAACCTTTGCCATAGTAATGGCGCGCTTATCAAGCTCGGTTTCTTTAAATTCGGTCATGTGTGTAATTTCAAATATTCGGTTACTTCAGGTGGGAATTATTCAGTAGAAGTAACCACACATTCTCTCTAATACTAGCTTGTTCAATTGACTTATAGCATACATAGTGGCGCGTGTTTGTGCTTTTTTGTTTGATTATTGATATAATTTGTATGAAATTTTCGAATAATTATATTTTGTGTTAAAATTTTGAGTCTACTTATAGCAAGTTTTAAACTTGATGACTTGGGCATGTGCCAAAATTGTATGAAGAATACAAGCAAAAGGAATGTGTACAACTGTGACAGATTATTACAAAGTTCTTGGCGTTGAATCTTCCGCAAGTGAAGATGAAATTAAAAAAGCTTATCGCAAACTCAGTCGTAAATATCATCCAGATATTGCAGGTCCTGAGTTCGAAGACAAGTTTAAAGAAGTAAATAATGCTTACGAAGTTTTATCAGATCCTGAAAAACGCCGTATGTACGACAGCGGTATTGATCCTAACAATCCTAACGCTGCTGGAGGTTTCGGAGGATTCTCATCAGCCGGCATGAACGACATTTTTGATGTGTTCAACGCAGCATTCACCGGAGGATTCGGCTCAGCAGCGCAAGGGCCAATTCCGCGTCAAACACCAGGTCGTGACACTGTTGTGAACATGACTATAGACCTTAAAACCGTAGTTTTTGGTGGAACAGAAAAAATTGTGCTCAACACTTTTGGCACTTGCGAGACATGTAAGGGATCCGGCTCAGCAAACGAAAAGCCAGCAAAAACATGTCCAAACTGTCATGGAAGCGGACATGTGCAAAAAGTTGCACGTAGCATTTTTGGTCAGATGGTCACTAACGTTCCTTGCGAACAATGCGAGGGGCATGGCGATATTATCGAAGATCCATGCGCATCATGCATGGGAAAGGGGCGTGTGCGTGTAAAACGTGAAGTTGGAGTGAACATTCCGGCTGGTATTGCTGATAATTCCCGACTTCGATTAAGTGGCAAAGGCGAAGTAGGTGAATGTGGCGGACCTCAAGGCGATTTATACATTGATATTGCAATTCGCAGAGATAGCACATTCACCCGCAATGGCAACGATTTACACTGCTGGGTTTCTATCCCAATGACTTGGGCAGTTCTCGGCCATGAACTCAGTTTAGAAACCTTTGACGGTGATCAGAAAGTTAGCGTGCCAGAAGGTTGCCAGCAAGAGCAAACAGTAGCATTGCCGGGTCTTGGCGTTGGAGTATTCCAAAATCCAGATAATAAGCGTGGAGACTTAGTCATACACTTTAGTATTGTTATTCCAACAAATCTCACAAGCCAAGAAAAAGAACTTATTGAAAGTTTTGCACAATCGCATGATGAGAATGCAAAACACGAGGTGAATCCATCGCGAACACGTGCAGAGTCGAAGAAAGGATTCTTCTCAAAATTAAAAGATGCATTTAGCTAAAAGCAAATAATACGTATTTGCGATGTACATCTCACAAATGCTGTACGAATGTAATAAAAAGAGTGGTAGAAAACAAATTCCGCCACTCTTTTTGATACTAAATGCTTACC
>JAUMUB010000076.1 GCA_030530905.1 Bifidobacteriaceae bacterium
TAAAGGTTTAACTCTACTCCTATATAGGAAAATCGTTAAATAAATTTGTGAGAGAAATAAAAACACTAAACAGATTCTATAATAAACGCTTATTTAAAAAATAGGTTATATTCAGCATACTTATTCGATATATTAGTAAATTCATTAAAGCAGTCATCAAATTATTGCGTAAACATTACCTATTAAAAGATATTTCTAATTACATACACCCAACGAACACAACAATTTAAGACTACATAAAAGTAATCTATAACTACCCTAAAAGTGCATTAAGATACTGCGCATCAACGCCATCATATCCATGTATGGCAGCGTTGTATAAATCAGCAGACACAGTATTTTGATTGTATGCAGTTTGAGCTAACACAAATGCACCAGTCGATTTAGCAGCCGTTAAACCTGTTGCAGAATCCTCAACAATAATGCAATGTTTCATTTGTTCAGGCGTGATAACTATTTTTGAAGCAGCCAGTAAATATGGTTCAGGATCAGGCTTGTGATGTTTTACATCTTGTCCGCACACATAAGTTTGCAAACTGTTATGTGGCGCATGTTCGTACAAGTTCTGCGCCATCACTCGCGGTGAAGTTGTCACTAGAACGCAGGGAATATCATGTTCTTTGAGAGAAATTAACACGTCTTCCACGCCTTCAATCCAAGGCAATAAACGCTGTTCACTTTCCTCAACTATACGCATAATCTTCTCAATAATAGTTTGTTCATCAAGCTGAGTGCCACGTTCAATCATCATTGCAGCAACATGCGTGAGTGAGGTTCCAGAGCAACTCCAAGCTAAATCTTTATCCCAGTAACCACCGTTTTCTTTGGCTACTTGCAATTCAGCTTCATGCCAATACGGTTCAGAATTAATAAGAGTGCCATCCATATCCCAAAAAACAGCCTGTAATTTCACAAACTCACCTTTACTCATATTTAATAATTCTATTCAGCATAACAAATATTGCCGGACACTGCTATCAGCAATATCCGGCAATTCATGCGAATATACTTTAACTATAATCTGAATTAAAAGTCACGCCACACTACAACAGATTTAGAAACCTGCGAGGTTAAGCCCGAGGTGTTAAGCTCACGAAACTTCCTATTTGCGCGACGACGAGAAGCACGCTGAACCTCAACGATATCACCATCAGTTCCAGTAGCAAACATGTTATTTTGATTATTGTTAGACAAGCGTTTCACTTGTCGGCGCAACTGACGATTCTCTTCTTGCAAATCAAGAATACGGATAATTCCAGCAAGATTCACACCATAGTGTTGACTTAATGTTTGTGCTTGTACAAGAGTGTTTATATCGCGCAAAGAATAACGGCGAGCGCCACCCTCAGTTCGCTGAGGAATCACAATTCGTTCACGATCATACTGACGTAATGTTTGCGGATGTATATTCACTAATTCAGCTGTATGTCCGACTGTGAAAATGGGTAAGTCAATATCGAAGCCAACCTCGTCTGCTCCATCAAGATCAGCACGCCCTTCTATCAGCGCAATTGCACACAATTCGTATAATGCTCGCGTTTGCTGTATCGAACGTGACATGACAAACTCCTTATTACTTATTTTTCAGACTGCTCATCTATCTGAGAAGCTAATTTCTTCACAGCACGGCTTGGCTTCTTTGGAACCTCAATCATCACTCGCGCATATAGGTAACCGTCAGTGTTTGGCACACCATTCTTTGACACTCGCACCTCAGTTCCACTTGAAGTTCCTTCTGGTATTTTAACAACTACATCGTTATCATAAAAATCTTTTGTAGTTACTTTTCCGCCCGAAATCGCTTGTCCAACACTTACAGGCAAATCAAAAATCAGGTCGTTACCTCGCATAGTAAAACGCGCATCATCTTGCACGGTAATATTCACATACATATCACCGCTTTTACCACCATTTTTACCTGCTTTACCTTTACCTGCTAAACGGATTTTCTGCCCGTTTTTAACACCTGCTGGAACACGGGTTTTAAAGCTTTTTCCTTGAGCACGTAATGTGATTGTCGCACCTTCAACTGCTTGCTTAAACGTCAAGGTAACTTTTGCGTTTAAATCACCGCCCTTTTCTGGTTGCGCAGATGGCTGATAATCGCCAAATGGGCTTGAGGTTGAATAACCATACCCTTCTCCTGCACCAGGTCTTGCTCCACCGAACATAGAGAAAATATCATTAATATTTTGCGCTCCAGTGGTTGTGTATGTTGATCCGCCACCACAGAACATTGTGCCGAAGATATCAGAGAAGTCTGCGCCTTGATAACCGCTTCCTGTTCCTCCAGTAAAGCGAGCGCCACCTGCTCCAAATTGGCGAATCGCATCATATTTTTGGCGATTCTGCTTATCACTTAAAACATCGTAAGCTTCTGAAATATCTTTAAATTTTTCTTCTGCCTCTTTTGTTTTATTAAGATCTGGATGATATTTTCTTGCAAGCTTTCGATAAGCTTTTGTTATATCTGAATCACTGGCATCCTTGGAGACACCCAGAATCTTATAAAAATCCTTGTTAAGCCATTCGTTCTCAGCCATTGTGCCCCCTTTCATAAGTCACAGTAACTGTATTTTCAATTATTATCTTTTATTAAATTAAGGGCACACAGCTTAATTGCCGCATGCCCTTAGTTAACTTTTACTTTTGAGGAGAAGCAACTACCACACGAGCAGCACGTATCACTCGATCACCGATTCGATATCCTGCTTCAACAACAGTGTCTACCACTTCTGTTGTTGCTTCCTCGTCAGGCTTATGCAAAATTGCATCGTGCTTTGTTGGGTCGAATTCTTCGCCTTTTTCTCCGAATTTTTCAACGCCAAACTTTTCAAATGCTTTATCAATTTTTACTGCAACTGCTTTAAACGAATCATCCATTTCGCCATGTTCACGAATACGATCGATATCATCTAAAGCTGGAAGCAGTGCTGTGAGAACATCAATAATTCCGTGCTCGCGGAAACGTGCTTGTTCCTTAGCACTACGACTGCGGAAATTGATGAACTCTGCGCGTTCACGCTGCAATGCTTCTAAATATTCAGCAGCTTCCTTTTTTGCCTTGCCAAGAGGAGTAAGAGCATCTTCCTCATTCTCAAACTCAGCGTCTTGCTTATCTGATTCTTGAAGCTCTTCACTCTTAGCGTCCTGATCATCGTCTGACGAAGTTTCTTGCTCAGGAACATCCTGGTCTTCCAGTTCCTCTTCTGGAAGATCAGAAAGGTAATCGTCTTTATTAAATTCGGACATGATTACTTATTTTCCTTGTCATCGTCAACTACTTCAGCATCTACCACATCATCATCTGAGTTTGCAGCATTATCGGTAGCGCTTCCTGCAGTAGCACCTTCAGCTCCTTGCTGAGCATACAAAGCTTGACCAATCTTCTGAGCGGATTCCATCAAATCATTCTGAGCATTCTTCACGCTCTCGATGTCATCACCCTTTAAGGCTTCCTTCAAAGCGTTAACCTTATCGGTTACTTCCTTTGCCACGTCGTCAGAAAGCTTATCCTTGTTGTCGTTCACAAGCTTTTCAGTCTGATATGCGAAAGATTCTGCTTGATTGCGTGTTTCAGCATCTTCCTTACGCTTCTTATCATCAGCCTCGTGTGCTTCTGCTTCCTTAACCATACGATCGATCTCATCTTTATCAAGACCAGAACCACCAGTAATGGTCATGGACTGTTCCTTACCAGTTCCCTTATCCTTTGCAGATACGTGAACAATACCGTTTGCATCAATATCGAAGGTAACTTCAATTTGTGGCACGTTACGTGGTGCAGGAGCAATACCAGTTAATTCAAATGTACCCAATGGCTTGTTATCTGCAGCGAATTCACGTTCACCTTGGTAAACCTGAATTAATACAGATGGCTGGTTGTCTTCTGCTGTGGTGAATGTCTCAGAACGCTTGGTTGGGATAGCGGTGTTACGATCAATAAGCTTGGTCATAATGCCACCCTTAGTTTCAATACCAAGGCTTAATGGGGTTACATCAATAAGAAGAACATCCTTACGATCGCCCTTGATAACACCAGATTGTACTGCTGCACCAACCGCAACTACCTCATCTGGGTTTACAGACTGGCTTGCTTCCTTTCCATTGGTAATCTTCTTAACAAGCTCTTTAACTGCTGGCATACGAGTTGAACCACCAACGAGAACAACATGGTCAATGTCGTTCACAGAGATACCTGCATCGGAAAGAACATTGTTAAATGGTGTATTACAACGATCCAATAAGTCTGAGGTCATCTCCTCGAAATGTGCACGAGTTAATGTCTCATCAAGATGTACTGGAGTTCCATCAGGTGTCATTGCAAGATACTGCATAGAAATGCTTGTGGAGCTTGAAGAACTCAATTCCTTCTTAGCCTGCTCTGCAGCTTCCTTAAGACGCTGTAATGCAATCTTATCCTTGCTTAAATCGACATTGTACTTATTCTTTACCGAGGATACTAACCAGTCGATAATCTTCTGATCCCAGTCATCACCACCGAGATGATTATCACCGTTGGTTGCCTGTACCTGAATGGTTGAGAAGCCATCTTCATCCTTACCGATTTCAAGTAAGCTCACATCAAACGTACCGCCACCTAAATCGAATACGAGGATTCGCTCGTCTTCCTTACCTTTTTCAAGACCATAAGCCAATGCTGCTGCTGTTGGTTCGTTGATAATACGCAAAACGTTTAAGCCTGCGATAGTGCCAGCATCCTTGGTTGCCTGACGCTGTGCATCGTTGAAGTATGCTGGGCAAGTGATAACAGCATCTGTTACTGGCTCGCCTAAGTATGCTTCTGCATCACGCTTAAGCTTCATTAAAATCTGTGCAGAAATCTCTTGTGGTGTCCACTCTTTGTCGTCAATCTTTACTGTCCAATCAGTACCCATATGACGCTTTACAGAGCTAATAGTGCGCTCAACATTGGTTACTGCCTGACGCTTTGCTACTTCACCTACAAGAATTTCGCCGGACTTGCTAAATGCAACAACTGATGGTGTGGTACGAGCGCCTTCTGCGTTAACAATAACGGTTGGCTGGCCACCTTCAAGTGTTGCGATACATGAGTTGGTTGTACCTAAATCAATACCTACTGCACGTCCCATTTCGTACTCCTTTATTTTTTAAATCCTACTTTCGAGATATACCTTTTATCTCGTTCCAAAACTTGAG
>JAUMUB010000077.1 GCA_030530905.1 Bifidobacteriaceae bacterium
CATTTACACTTCCTAAACGTTTACCAAAAATGTAAGCGTTGCCCGTGGTTGGAAAAGCGCGAGAAGCAAGCATAGAAATAAGTGTTGATTTACCAATGCCATTCGCACCAAAAATAACCCAATTTTCGCCTTTTCGAATTTTCAAATTCACATCTTGTAAAATTGGTCTTCTATTGCGCCTGAATCCCACATGTTCTATCGAGACAATATTCGTACTATGCTCAAAATTTTCATTCATAATATTATTTCAATTCTTCAAATCGTGCGTATAGCAAATATTCTTTATTACCGTGAGTTCCTTCAATAGGGCTAGGTATTACTTTCTCAATTTTAAACCCACATTGTATGGCACATTCGCACACAGTATCAACTGCTTGACGGCGTAAATCTTCACTTTCAACAATGCCACCTTTACCTAGCTTACCCTTACCAACTTCAAACTGAGGTTTAATAAGAAGAATAATCTGAGCATTACTTGCGCAAATATTTTTCACCACAGGTAGCACATATGTTAGTGAAATAAATGACACATCAGAAACAACCACATTTGGTTGATACGGCAAGTCACAAGGCTGTATATTTCGAATATTAACGCCACTCATTTCAGTAACATGCGAACTATTTGCGATTCGTGGGTCAAGTTGACCATGTCCGACATCTAAAGCAATCACATGCTGTGCGCCACGCTCTAATAACACTTGTGTAAAACCGCCTGTGCTTGCTCCAATATCAAGCGCTAACGAATTTCGTACATCAACATGAAACTCATGCAATGCTCCCAGTAGCTTATATGCTCCTCTTGAAACATACGAATCCTGATCAACCACGCTGATGCGATCGTGAACACCACATTTTGTTGACGGCTTTGTCACTGTAACATCATTCACTTGCACAGCACCCTCTTTTATAAGACGTTGTGCCTTATTACGTGTAGAAGCATACTGAAGTTGCATTAAAAGAACATCAAGACGGGTTAGATTCTCTAATTGAGAACTTTGCTCGCTGTTATTCGTGTATGAATATTCGTCCCTTATGCTTTTCATTAGGTACGACTGCTCTCCTGTAGCTTCTCCTGTAAACGGTGCAAACTTTTAGTATATAACTCAACTCGTTGCGAATCTTCTAATCCCGCACGGCTTTGCAATTGTTCTGCAAGTTCATCACCAAGCGTTTGACTAGCATACTGTAATTCTAGCTTTTGCTCATCACACATTTTTCTCACACCGTAAAGTTAGGGAACACAAGACTTGATGGATTATCATACGACCATGCGCACATACATGCAGAGCGTAAAGCATTCATGCTTGTAGGATCGCTTACTTCAAGAGCATTGTCACGAATAATAGCACGCTCACCACCACACACATACGCATCGTCAACTAGCACGGGTGCTTCGTGTGGCTCTAACAGTCCGCGTAAATCTTTAGCAATATATGTTGGGCGTAAATGTTCAGGAGCGAGGAGTAACATTTTCCAGTCAGTAACGCCTGTAAAAACAAGTAAGCTATCATAGTCGCCTTTGTTACCAGCTTCTATATCAGTGTCTAATCTATCGCCTACTGCCAAGCATAATTCTTTTTTAATTGGCATTGCGCTACCTGCTGCAATAGCTTGTGACTCCTCATACATTGCTGATTCAGGCTTGCCTGCACTAGCAATTGGCTCTACACCTGTAGCGTTCATAACTGCTTGAATCATCGAACCGCACCCCGGGGCCACTCCCTGCTCTCGAGGAATGGTAGTGTCTTTATTGGTAACAAAATACTTTGCTCCTTGCTCAACAGCAAAAGAGGCCTCTGCTAATTCATGCCAAGCTAAGTCAGGATACCAGCCTTGTATCACCGCTTCAGGCTTATCACTTGCCTTGTGAACTACCGTTAAACCTTGTTTTGACACTTCATCTTGTAAATGCTCTGCTCCAAGAACCAGTACTTTAGTACCTTGTGGCACGTGTTTTGCTACCATGCGTGCTGCTACCACTGCAGAAGTTATGACCTGATTATCTTGTACGTTTAAGCCAAATCCACGAAGCTGATCTGCAACAACGCTCTGGAATCTTGAAGAATTATTGGTCGTGTATGCAATACGCATACCCATTTTTTCAGCTGCGGTAAGTGAATGTGCTGCATGTTCAATAGGATTCTTCCCAACGTACACTACGCCATCTAAATCCACTAAAGCTAACTGATATTGTTCGCTTAAGGAAACTTTTGAACTTAATAGGCCTTTCACATTACCTCCCGATCAAAACTCACGCTACTATCGCTACATATAAGAATTGTGCAATATTACACGGTAACATTGCACAATTCTTATCGCACTATTTATGCCTCATTATCTTGATTTTCTGAATCGCCCTCAACAGCATTATCATCTACTATTTCAGAGGTTTCTTCTGTGTCTTCTTCGAAATCGTTATCAAAAGTGTTCTCTGGAGCGTATTGTGCATCATCTTCACTAATGCCAACTTCCTCCATCATATCCTCAGTAACATGATTTAAATCGTAGTCAATAAGTACTTCTTGATCCTCATCATCTATTTGAGCGTAACGTTCTTCTAAAGAGTCAAGAACATCATCAAGCCTGCGTGCTTTATCGAACTGTCCTGCTTCTTCAAGGAAATACTGTTCAGCCTGAATTGCACGCATTCGGTATTCACCCGGAACGCTCTTAGATTTGCCCACTGTATGAGCAATTTCTATTGCTTTATCAAACTTCTTTAAATCTGCTAAAGCACCAGCAAGCACAAGAAGCATTTCAACCTTAGCTTCACCACGCAAATACTGAGCATCTTGTGAACCTGCTAACTCAACAGCACGTTCAGGATGACCTAAACCACGTTCACAGTCTGCAATAAACGGTAAATAGTCGAGGAAACCATTCATACGGAACGCAGTTTTGAATTCACGTAACGCGGTCTTATAATCTCCTTGACGGTATGTTATGAATGCTAGTACTTCGCGTGAGAACTCTACACGGGAAGCCTGATGAGCAACCCACTTAGCATGTTCAAGCGCAAGTTCAGGGTTTTCCTCTTCTAAAGCATAAGCTGCTAGAATGTGTAAACCAATATTCTCAGCATGTTCTTTTGCTAATCCTCGTAAACGTTCGCGTTCTTCTGTGGATAGCATTGCCCATTCCATACCCTTAGGCATTTTTGGCTCATTAGGACGGCGATGTGTGTATGGGTTTTGTGATGGGAATGAAATCGTACCATCAGAGTTCATGCGAGTCCATCACGATGAGTGGAACGTTCACCACGATTATTGTTATAGTCGTTACGCTTATTGTTATAGTTACCGCGATTGTTACTATAATCGTTACGTTTACTGTGCGCTGTTCGATCATCGCCACGTTTAGCGTGGAAGCTACGTCCACTATTCTCATGGGTACGCCCATTAAAATCACGATCATCATTATGACGTTTACGGTCAAATTTACGACCATTATTGTCTTCACGCCTACGGTCTTTAAAGTTTTTCCCACTCTCATGATTACGAGAATGAGAGTCATTGTTATTCCATGACTTCTTGCCACCAGACTTCTTATTATTACCGCCCTTGTAGCCGCGACCACGCTGCTGATTTTGTGCCATTATTTCCTTATACCACCTTAATTACAATCCAATAATACTTAACTATACGCATTATTGGCGTTCTACAACTCCCAATGATCGTTTACCACGACGGATTAGTGCGAAACGATTATGAATAAAATCGTCAGATTCGAGAACCTGTTCTGAATCTTCAACACGTTGATTATTTAGATACACACCACCAGATGCAATTGTTTTACGAGCTTCACTAATAGACTTGAATAAACCGGATTTCATGCCAGCTTCAGTTACTCGGTCGCCAATTTGCACACTTGCGAAAACTTTTTCGCCATTCTCATCAGCTATTTTTAAGCCTTCTAATGAAGCTTCTAAGGTGTTAATATCAATTTCTGATAATTCACCACCACGTCCAAACAATGCAGCTGCAGCATCTATCGCCTGCTGAGTTGCATGAGATCCGTGAACAAAGCTGGTGACCTCCCATGCAAGCACTCGCTGAGCTTCGCGTGCCCCAGGATTCTCTTGCGCTTCTTTTGCTAAACGCTCAATCTCATCTTTAGGTAAGAATGTGAATACGCGCAGTAACTTTGCCACTTCATCATCAGGCTGATTGAACCAGAATTGGTAGAACTTGTATGGACTTAGCATTGATGCATTTAGCCATACAGCATTGCCCTCTGATTTACCAAACTTCTTACCTTGATTATCAGTGATAATTGGACTTGTGAACACGTGAACATTAGTGTTTCGTGTTTTGTGAATAAGATCAAGACCTGCAGTTAAATTACCCCACTGATCAGATCCACCGAGCTGTAAAGTACAATTGAACTCGTCATACAAGTGCAAATAATCGTTACCTTGTAAAACCTGATAACTGAACTCAGTGAATGAGATACCTTCTTCAGAGTTTAAACGGCGAGCAACAATATCTTTAGCAAGCATAGTTCCTAAGCGGAAATTTTTACCAACATCACGTAAAAAGTCAATAATGCTCATATTTGCAGTCCAATCGTAATTACTTACGAACTGAACTGGATTATCGCCACTAGTTTCTAAAATTCCACCGATTTGATGCTTAAGGCGCTCAGCCCATTCACTTACAACTTCTTTAGGATTAAGCGTACGCTCACCAGACTGTCTTGGATCTCCAATCAAACCTGTTGCACCGCCAACAAGTGCTATTGGATGATGGCCTGCTGCCTGCAAGTGACGCATAATAATAAGTTGAACTAAATTACCAATATGCAATGATGCGGCTGAAGGGTCAAAACCGCAATAATATGTAATTGGCTCAGAATTAAGCGCATTCTTCAACGCTTCAATATCTGTAGATTGGTTAATCAAACCGCGCCACTGCAACTCATCAAAGAGTGAATCAAATCCGGCTTCTTTGAAGTCTTTGACTTGAGCCATTATACATATCTCCCTATCAAATTTTTAAACATATAAAAATCAAATATTCGATTTTCAACAATACCAGACAGTAGTATACAAAATCGATAACCTGCAAAGCTTTACGTGCTGTGAGAACTTGCTATTAGATTAAAAAATATGGTTGCATGCAAAATCATAAGAAATTTTTGTAATAATCTTACACTAATTCTGAAATGCAACCAACA
>JAUMUB010000078.1 GCA_030530905.1 Bifidobacteriaceae bacterium
GTTAGAAAAGATTCAAACACTGTTGTAGGTGATACAGCTGCATTTTTGCAACGAGGTTTAACTGAAGAGTTCATCACTCAAATCCGCAATATTTTTATTATTTTAGACAATTGTGGTATCGAAGAAAAGGATGATACTTTCAGCACTATTTTGCATAAAGCAACTCCGAATCAGCGCGTGCAATGGCAGCTTGCAATAATGCTGCACAGTGAATACTTGCTTTATATAAAAGAAAATTATCAGAGTAAAGAATATCGAATTGATACTTCTCACTTATTTATCCAAGCAATACATTGTATTGAGTCTGATAATAGTATTGAAATTCCGCAAGTGTATATTGTTGACGATGCACAAAATGTTACGATTGGACAGTTTAGATTTATTGAAACATTAGCTAAATATGGTACTCGTATTATTCTGGTGATGAATCCTGACGAGTGTGTTGAATCGTTCCGAGGAGCTAATCCAGAATACATTTTTTCGCAGGCGTGTGAAGGTGTTTTACAAGCACAATGCTGTGTTGTCTGTAATCAGACTGAAAAAACAAGTTATAAGAATGTTATTGAACAGCGTATTGCAAACTCTATCACCTCGAATGAGGAGAATTTACCAGCAGTTTTACAGCGCCCATGGAAGCCTAAAACTAGCAGTGATGTTAATGCTTTAGCGCAAACAGACACGAGCTTAAGTGTTAATTGGTGTCAGAACATTTTTGAAGAGGCCAAGTTTATTGTGCAGGAGATGATCTCCACATACGCCAGCAAGCAAGCCTCGTGGAATGATATGGCTGTAATAGCACATGATAATAGTATTTTAGATTCTATTGCGCTTGAATTGGAACGTGCAGGTGTGCCAACTAGGTATTCCCAAAGCATGGCTTATAAGGATAATCCTCTTATTCAAGGATTATTAGCACTTATCGAGCTTGCTCTTATTAAACAGCGTGGAATTAATGCAATAGATTGTGATATTCAAAGTTTTGCAGCTCGTTTACGAGCATTATGTGGTTCCGTGATAAGTAGCGGCATTATTAATCCACGAGTTCACGGTGATTTACGTAATATTGAAAACTCAATGAATATGCTCATCTCAATTTCACAATTGTTGAGTGAGAGTGAGCAAGCACAGGATGAAACTTCAGAAGCGTACTCTGCTTCGGTTTTACTTCGCGAAGTTTCGCAATCATGGCAGAATATTCAGCAGCAATGGTCTCGTCAGCGAGAAGAAATGCAAGCAGCAGCATATGATTCACAAGTTAAAGTTGATAACTCCTTGCTTGAAAGCCGTGATGATTTCTTAACAGTCCCTGCACTGTACATGTTGTTATGGTTTGCAGATAGTGAAAAAACGCTACTAAATTTCATAGTGAGTACTTGTAAGGTTTCCTCCCACGGAGAACTTTTTGAAGCAATGTTTGCGCTTGTTGAAAAAATTTCAACAATAATTGAGAAGCAGCATGAAAATATTTATCAGACTATTAGTGAAGTCTGGAAACAGTGTAATATTCAAAATTATTGGCAGAATCAGGCAATTTCTCGAACAAGTCAAACCGTATACGCGAATCAGATACTCGATAATGCTAATGGGTTCTTCCAATATCTTGCTAATAATTATGAAGATTTTAACAGTTTGCAAGAGTTTATTACGCATATACAGAGTATGTTTATTCAGCCTGATTCTTTAGCGCAAATTGCGCCACAAGTAGATGCTGTGGATTTGTATACTTCTGCAAGTATTCGAGAAAAGAAACACTACGTGTGGTTAATGCGTATGCAGAATAGTACGTGGCCAAACATGCATTTGAGAAACACCATGTTTAGTGGTGAGGAGCTTTTAAACATGGTGTTGCATGAGCTACAAGATACTCAAGCCAGCGTTGACAATTCTAATGCTGTTCTGGAGCAATTTCGTGCCTTGCTGCAGAATGAACAGAAGTCGTTGCTCGTTTCTTTGTCTTGTGCTCAAAAGCGTTTGCAAATTACCGCAGTTGTTAATAGTGATGATTCTGCGTCAGAATTCTTGTATACATACATGCCAGAGTTGTGTAATCGCAATGAGGAGAATCAGGTTGAAAAATTTGTGAAGCTGCAATCACAAGAGCAGAGTATTAATGTTCGCTCATTATTGGCAAAAGCGAGAAGTATCTTAAGTGTTGACGATCCGCAATATTCTGACGAAATGCGTTCTGATGCTGTTAATGCTCTTGAAATTCTTAAAGCTCATCATATTCTTGGAGCTGATGAGAGGCAGTGGCCTTTTGCGTATCCTGATGACTATGTTGATGACGAAGCAAAATATAATGCGAATTTAGAGTATGTATCAGTTGCAAGCTTGTTGCCAGAGGCAGCTGAATATGATGATACTGAGAAAACTGTGGTGTTGTCTCCTTCAAATGTAGATTCTATTTGGGGTTGCCCGATTTGTTATCTTATTGACTCGAAGTTCAAAGGACCTAGTTCGTCAAATTTGAGCGCGCAATTTGGTACGATGATTCACAATGTTGCTCGTATTGCTTGCGAAGAGAAGAAATTGGATTTTGCTGAAAATCAGATAGGCGAAACTTTAGAGGATAAGCAAGCATATGTTGCTGAGCAAATCATGCAGATTATTCAAGATCATTCGTATGAGCGCGGAAAAGCTGCAAGTTTGCAGGATGTGTTTAAAAATATTAAATTCGATAACATTTGCACGGATATTGCTAATAATATTGCTCAGTATTTCGTTTACTCATATAAAAGCGATAATGCAAAGATTTATCCTTTAGTGTCTGAATTGAAACAATCATACGTGGAGAAGGAGTTTAACGCCACGTTTGGTATTTCAGATATTACGCAGCTGCTTCGTAATTCTTCGCCACAATTTGAAGATATTACTGAGGAAGAAACATATTATATTCTAGGATTTTTAATTGGTGGATGGCCAGAAGGTTTAAATATCAATACTAAGGTGAAGCTCACTGGGCGAATTGACCGTTTAGAAGAGCGTCAAAACGAAAATGGGGAGCTTGAATATCGAATTATTGACTATAAAACAACTTCTAAGAAGCATAAGGCAATTGATATATATTCAGATTTGCAGCTTGTATGTTATCAGTTAGGTTTGTATTTTGATGAGAATAATAAGCAAACTCATCCAAATATTATTTTTAGTGCGCTATTTGATGTAATATTCCAGTCAAGTCCTGCAAAATATAGTAAGGGTAATGAGAATGCGTATCAGCCGCCTCTTATTGTGAATAATGCTATTACAACAAATACTTATGGTCAGCCACCTCGTTTGTATTTAAAAAATTACGATAATATGTGGGTGAATACGCCTGTTCCTGTGATTACTCCATATAAAGTAAGGAAGAAAATCTGGGATGAGTTTCGCACTTTATCTCAAACAGATGGTTTAGAAACATGTTGGGCATTGAGCATGATTGCTCGAGTATTTTATGCTGCTGGAATTGTGAATTCTAATCGTATTATTATGCGTTGTACAAGTGATCATCAGGTCAATTGTTTCCATAAAGATATATGTCCTGTTTGTCCGCAGACTGTGGACACTGTATATGAGGTGAGAGAAGTATGAGCGAAAAAATTATTTTAAGCGATGAGCAAGCTTCAATAGTTAACGCTCCTGAGAATGCTAATATGCTGATTGTAGCAGGCGCTGGTAGTGGTAAAACGTTTACGATGACACAAAGAATAGTGCATCTTATTACTAAAGATCATGTTCCACCGCATAAAATTCTTGGACTTACTTTTACTCGTAAAGCAGCTGCAGAATTATTATCACGCGTTAATAATGCTGTTGCACAATTGCGAGATGACAATAATCAGGATTTCTTACAATATTTTCTGAAGCCAAATGTGCAAACATATGACTCGTTTTTTCAATCAATTGTGCGTCATTATGGTTTGCTTATCGGTTTTGATTCCACCGCTCAGCCGTTAAGTTCTGCGGGATGTAAGCAAATTATGGCTGATGTGCTGGCTCAATATGATAATCTTGAGAAATTTTATGAGGTTGAATACACTCAAAGTTCAATAGTTATTCAGGCTGCGCTTGAATTATATAACGACATGTCAAGCTCAATGATAGGTGAGCAGTGTATGAGTATTGCGCAAGCTGTTGAGCGGGTTCGCAGTATTGATACGCAGCTTTTGGCAACACTTGAAAAAATTGATGAGAGTATCGCTAATGGGGTTGTTCCAGTAAAATCACAAAAAAAGAAAAAGCATTAGCATATTAACAATAATACGGAATTATATAAAGATTATCATGTATCAATACTTAAAAATATACTTAAAACAAGTAAAAGGAGATTGCTACTTCTTGATTTGGTTGAAGCGTATGATCGTGCAAAACAAGAGCGCGGCGTAGCTGAGTACAGTGATTTTACTATTGCCGCATATAGATTAATTACCTTATTTCCTGATATTCGAAAAAAGTATCGTGAAATGTATTCTCATGTGCTGCTTGACGAGTATCAGGATACATCAAGCACGCAGTCAGCGCTTCTTACCGCGTTATTTCACGATACGATTGAGGGGTCTTCTTCAAGCTCGTTAAGTGCGGTTGGCGACCCATTTCAGTCAATTTATGAATGGCGAGGAGCAAGTCCTGGAGCGTTTAAAATATTTATGCAGTCTCTAGGATTGAGCTCTCAGGTTGACGAGAATAGTGATGTTTACACCCTTTCACAAACTCGACGTAATTCGCGTTTAGTATTGGAAAGTGCGAATATTATTACTAAAGCATTGCGTGAAGAAAATAATAAACATAATGCTTATCCCAGTAATGTTCAATTTGATGATGTAGAAGTAAAACAGCTGAAAACTCTACCTAATGCACCCCGAGGATGCGTAGGAGTCTTGGCCTTTAAAGCAAAAGATACTGTTGAGAAGGATCAAGAAAATACGACTCCTACTTCACACTATCAAGCTGCAGTGGGATTTGTTAAAAAAGCAGTTGAAAAATATGCAGATAAAAATAATCCAAATGATACTCCTCACATAGCTTTGCTATTTAGAAGTA
>JAUMUB010000079.1 GCA_030530905.1 Bifidobacteriaceae bacterium
TTCTTTCCCGTATTAGCGATGAAGAGCTTCATGACTTCTTCCGTGGTATGGGTTACGATCCATACGAGTTCGTCGCAGGCTTTGACGATGAAGATCACATGTCTATCCACCGTCGTTTCGCTGAACTCTTCGAGCAGGTATTCGATGAGATCTGCGAGATCAAGGCAAACGCTCAGACTGACGATATGACTCGCCCATTCTACCCAATGATCATCTTCCGTACCCCTAAGGGTTGGACTTGCCCTAAGTTCATCGACGGTAAGAAGACTGAAGGTTCATGGCGTTCTCACCAGGTGCCATTGGCATCTGCACGTGACACCGAAGAGCACTTCGAAGTTCTTAAGAACTGGTTAGAGTCCTACAAGCCAGAAGAACTCTTCGATGCTAACGGTGCAATCAAGCCAGAAGTAACTGCTTTCATGCCTGAAGGTGACTTACGTATTGGTGAAAACCCTAACGCTAACGGTGGTCGTATCCGTGAAGATCTTAAGCTCCCTAACCTTGATGATTATGAGGTAAAGGAAGTTAAGGAATTCGGTCATGGTTGGGGTCAGCTCGAAGCTACCCGTCGCCTCGGTACCTACACCCGCGACATCATCAAGAACAACCCTGATTCCTTCCGTATCTTCGGACCTGATGAGACTGCTTCTAACCGTCTCCAGGCTGCATACGAAGTAACCGACAAGCAGTGGACTGCTGGTTACCTCTCCGCTCAGGTTGATGAGCACATGGCAGTAACCGGTCAGGTTACCGAGCAGCTTTCTGAGCATCAGATGGAAGGCTTCTTAGAGGCTTACTTGCTCACTGGTCGTCACGGTATCTGGAGCTCTTACGAGTCCTTCGTACACGTAATCGACTCCATGCTCAACCAGCACGCAAAGTGGCTTGAGGCAACAGTTCGTGAAATCCCATGGCGTAAGCCAATCGCTTCCATGAACCTCTTGGTATCCTCTCACGTATGGCGTCAGGATCACAACGGATTCTCACACCAGGATCCAGGTGTCACCTCAGTTCTCTTGAACAAGACTTTCAACAATGATCACGTTATCGGCATCTACTTCCCAGTAGATTCCAACATGTTGTTAGCTGTTGCTGAAAAGTGCTACAAGTCCACCAACATGATCAACGCAATCATCGCTGGTAAGCAGCCAGCTGCAACTTGGTTAACTCTTGACGAAGCTCGCGAAGAGCTCGAAAAGGGTGCAGCTGAGTGGAAGTGGGCTTCCAACGTTTCTTCTAACGACGAAGCTGACATCGTTCTCGCAGCAGCAGGCGACGTACCACAGCAAGAGCTTATGGCAGCAGCTGATAAGTTGAACAAGCTTGGCGTAAAGTTCAAGGTTGTTAACGTTGTTGACTTGCTCAAGTTGCAGTCCGCTAAGGAAAATGATGAGGCTCTCTCCGACGCAGAGTTCGCAGAGATCTTCACTGAGGACAAGCCAGTATTGTTCGCATACCACTCCTATGCACACGACGTTCGTGGTCTCATCTTCGATCGTCCAAACCATGACAACTTCAACGTACATGGTTACAAGGAGCAGGGTTCAACCACTACCCCTTACGACATGGTTCGCGTTAACGACATCGATCGTTACGAACTCACTGCAGAAGCATTGCGTATGGTTGATGCTGCTAAGTATGCAGACGAGATCGAAAAGCTCGAAGCATTCCGTAAGGAAGCATTCCAGTTCGCTGTAGACAACGGCTATGATCACCCAGATTACACTGACTGGGTATGGCCAGGCGTAAAGACTGACGTTCCAGGTGCAGTCACCGCTACCGCAGCAACTGCAGGCGATAACGAGTAGTAGTTTGCTCTAAATAGCATAAATAATTGAACCCTGAGTTACATGCTCAGGGTTCTCTTATTTCCACTTAAAAATTATTTATTTTTTCTAAATTTTGCACGCATAATTTTGATAAGTATAGGTACACAACTACAATACATATGTGTAATACCTCAGCCAAAGACGGATGGGAGCAGATGACGTGAGTCTTACAAGTATTGCTATTATTAGCCCCGAAGCAGCAAATGGAAGAAATGTTGTCGCTATCGGCGTAACACAAGCTTTAACAAACGTATCCAAAACCGCAGTATTTCGTCCTGCATCATGCAAAAACGGATTAACACCTATACTATTATCTATTGCCAATTCTGGTCAGGATGAAGGCAATGTGCGTGGAACGTGTGCTTGTCGTGCTAGAAGAGATAAAGATACGGCTCGTGCCGATATTGTTGCTATATATGATTCGATTATCAGCGATGTTCAACCGCAATCAATGGTTATTGTTGGCACGGATAAATCTAATATTTTTGATCCTGATTCTTTTGCTTTTAACGCTCAGATTGCAGCTGATTTAGCAGCTCCTGTATTTCTCGCTATTTGCACAATTAACCGCAGTCCTAAAGAGCTTATGCAAACAGTGCAAGCATGTATTAAAACAGTTGAGAATGAGGGAACAACAGTACAAGGTGTATTCATAACCGGCTGCACAATTGAGCAAACTGAGACTTTAAAACCTGTATTGCAGAAAATCAATAAGCCTACGTGGACTATTCCTGCTGTTGATTTCTCACAAGAGGATGCTGTTGAAAACGCGAAAAAGACTTTTGCACAATATGCTCCAGCACAACAAGTTCTTGATGCTATTCAACAACCGTTTAGCGCACCTACTACCCCATTTGCTTTCCAACATAGTTTATTAGGAAAAGCAAAAGCAAATAAAAAAACTATTGTGCTTCCTGAAGGAAATGAACCACGCATTCTGCAGGCAGCAGATTTTCTTCTTGAACGAGATATTGTCGATATTATTCTTATTGGCGAAAAAGAAGAAATCGACACACTTGCAGCACAGAATAATCTCACGAACATTAATAAAGCACAAATTCAGTCAATTCATGATGAGCAATTATTGCCTCAATTAGTTGAAAAATTGTGTGAGCTTCGCGCAAACAAGAATCTTACCTCCGAACAAGCATATGAGCTACTTAAAGATCCAAGCTACTTCGGAACAATGCTTATTGCAACACAAAAAGCTGATGGACTAGTATCTGGTTCAGTTAATTCAACTGCTAATACTGTTCGTCCTGCCTTGCAGGTTATTAAAACCAAGCCAGAAGCTTCTTTGGTATCTGGATCTTTTATCATGTGCTTTAAAGATCATGTGGCTATTTTTGCTGACTGTGCAATTAACTTAAACCCCACTGCACAACAGCTTGCACAAATCGCAGTGCAAACAGCGCATACGGCGAAGGCTTTTGGACTTGAACCTAAAATTGGCATGTTGTCTTATTCAACACTTGGCTCTGGTAAGGGTCCTGATGTTGATCTTGTTTCTGAGGCTACAGCCTTAGTGCAAGAACTTGCACCTCAGTATCCTGTTGTAGGGCCAATACAGTTCGATGCAGCATGGTCACCTACTGTTGCGCAAGCAAAGGCTTCTGGTAACGATGTGGCAGGTCATGTTAACGTCTTTGTTTTCCCTAATTTAAATGCGGGAAATATTGCTTATAAGGCGGTACAACGTTCTGCTAATGCTCTTGCAGTTGGGCCGATTCTTCAAGGATTGCGTAAACCGGTAAACGATTTATCTCGTGGTGCTTTGGTTCAAGATATTATTAACACCATTGCACTTACTGCCATCGAATCTTAATTTTGTAGGAAGTTAAGAGTAATCTTGTATATTGAATGTATCTACAAATAGACATTATTGGAGGATGCCAATATGGCAAAAACTGTCCT
This sequence comes from Bifidobacteriaceae bacterium, assembly GCA_030530905.1. Classification (GTDB taxonomy): domain Bacteria; phylum Actinomycetota; class Actinomycetes; order Actinomycetales; family Bifidobacteriaceae; genus Bifidobacterium. The sequence continues at coordinate 3,744 of JAUMUB010000079.1, forward strand.
TGTAATTAATTCTGGATCTAGTTCAATTAAATATCAGCTAGTTGATCTTGAAAGCGGCGAAGGCATTGCTTCAGGTATTGTTGAAAAGATCGGTGAACCAATTGACGGCCATTACAAGCATGAGGTAAACGGAGAAAAGCACCAGCTTGAAGAGCCAATTCACGATCACGAGCAAGGCTTAAAGCGAGTCTTAGGATTCTTTGAAGAGTACGGTCCAAAGCTTTCTGAAGCAAACATTATTGCTGTTGGCCACCGCGTTGTTCAGGGTGGTTCCACATTCCCTCAGCCTTCTTTAGTCACTGACAAGACTATTAAGCAGGTTAAGAATCTTGCAGTATTAGCTCCTCTTCACAATATGCCTGAAGCTATTGGCGCTGAAGTAATGCAAGAATTACTTCCAAATGTTCCACAGGTGTTCGTGTATGATACGTCATTCTTTATTGATCTTCCAAAGGAAGCAAGCACTTACGCTTTGAATAAGGATATTGCTAAGCAATATCATATCCGTCGTTATGGCGCTCACGGCACTTCACACGAATATGTTGGTGCAAAGGTTCCTGAGGTCATTGGCAAGCCTGCTGAAGGTTTAAAGCAGATTGTTTTGCACATTGGTAATGGAGCTTCTGTTTCTGCTCAAATCTCTGGCAAGCCAGTTGAAACTTCTATGGGCTTAACCCCTCTTGAAGGCTTGATGATGGGCAGCCGTACTGGTGATATCGATCCTGCAGTCGTATTCCATCTTATTCGTAACGCTCACATGAATGTTGATGAGCTTGATACTTTGTTCAACAAGCGTTCAGGCATGATGGGCATGACTGGCTTTGGTGATATGCGTGAAGTTCACCGCTTGATCGCTGAAGGAGATGAAGACGCTAAGGTCGCTCTTGACGTGTATGTACACCGCATTGTCGGATACATTGGCAACTATGTTGCACAAATGGGCGGTGTTGATGTAATCACCTTTACTGCTGGTGTTGGTGAAAATGATGAAATCGTTCGCCGTCGCGTTTGTGAGAAGTTAGCTCCATTCGGTGTAAAGATTGATCTTGAAGAGAATGATATTCGTTCTAAAGAACCACGTATCCTCTCTACCCCAGACAGCTCTGTTATTGTTGCTATTGTTCCTACTAACGAGGAGCTCGCAATTGCTCGTAAGTCTGCTGCAATTGCTGAAGCTGGCAAGGATACATACGGTAACGAATTTAAGAACTAGATTACGTAGTTAAATAAAAATGGGAGATATGTTATCTCCCATTTTTTTTA
>JAUMUB010000080.1 GCA_030530905.1 Bifidobacteriaceae bacterium
ATATATGTTGAAAAATAACTATATAATTAGGCTAGTATTCAAAAGTAAATATTAACAATAAAGGTCTTATATAATATATAAGACCTTTAACAATCAATTATTATGCTAGAAATTTAATTACTCATGCTGTTGCTTAATATGAATCGTCAATTCTTGCACATAATTATAAATTTCTTGCTTTTCCTGCATTTCATCATTAATACGAGTGCAAGCATGCATAACCGTAGTATGATCACGACCACCAAAAATCTTACCAATATCAACCAAGCTCATGCTGGTCATTTCACGCATTAAATACATAGCAATTTGACGTGCAAGAGCCACATTCTTTGGTCTAGCTCGCCCAACTAAATCGTCAAATGATAAGTTAAAATACTTCGCCACTTGCATGGTGATATCAGTTGGCTTAATTTCAATATCAATCGTAAAAAAATCTTGCAAAGTCTGTTCAGCTTGAGCACGGCTTATAGGTTGCTTACTTAAAGAAGCAATTGCAGTAATACGATTTAAAGCACCCTCAAGCTCTCGAATATTCTCAGTAAAACGTTCAGCTATTAAATCAAGAACATCATTAGAAATATCAACAGGACCTTGAGTTGCCATCATACGCAAAATAGCGGTACGAGTCTCCAAATCAGGTGGCTTAATATCAACAGTTAAACCTGATTGGAAACGTGAAATAAGGCGGGATTCAAAACCACGTAAATCACGAGGAGCTACATCAGAAGCAATAACAATATGCTTTTTAGCCTGATATAAAGCATTAAATGTGTGGAAGAATTGTTCTAATGTAGATTCTTTACCACCTAAAAATTGAATATCGTCAATAAGTAATAAATCTATTTCTCTATAGCGTCTATTGAAATCAGCTATAGCGCCCTGACTTTTATTTGGATTCTGTAAAGCCTCAATAAATTCGTTAGTGAATTCCTCGCTTGTAACATAGCGTACGCGCAAAGAAGGGTCACGAAGTAACGTGTAATTACCAATTGCATTAAGTAAATGAGTTTTACCTAAACCAGATCCGCCGTAAATACATAAAGGATTGTAATCTTTGCCAGAACCTTCAGCAACTGCCATAGCAACTGTTCGAGCAAAACGATTTGAATCACCTGAAACGAAAGTATCAAAAGTCGCATTCTCATTTAAATGCGTTTTAGGGTTAATACTTTTCTTATTCGATGAATCATTAAAAGTCGAAGAATTCTGAGGTTCATCTTGATATGCTGAACTAGAATATTCTTGATTTGGTAAAGAATGATAATAGGTATTATCTTCCTGACGTGAAGTATTATATGCCGTAAAAGAAGTATCACTTGGAATAGAAGTAGTTTTATCAGCTTGCTGAGAGTTTCTATAAGAAAAATCAGAAGATGGTATTGAATTGAAACTATCTTGTGGAAGCTTATCTACTTTTTTAAAAGCAGGAGTTAATTCATAGTTTGCTGCTTGATATAATGCAGAAAGCAGTACATCATATAACTGTCCTTGTAATGCTTGCTGTACTTCCGTACTATCAACGCAAAGAATAATTGTTGAACCAGAAACTAATTCAGCGCTAATACTTTGAAACCAACTTTTATCACGAGCTGAAAGTGAAGTATTATTCGCGAGAATTTGTGAAGCCTTATTCCAAATTTGCGTCGCTAGAGCAAATGGATCTTCTTGCGCAGACATTTCAGCTCCTTTCATCATCTTTCATATCTCACGTCTTATAGCATACATAGCAACACTTGCAATAGGTATAAGTTATTCATATGTATTCACACTTATACACAGGTTGCGCAAGTTATTTACATAGCATGCTCAATATTCGTATATCTATTTTTACGCAACTTATAGAAGTTATCCACAGTCTAGCGTGTTGTATATAGCCAATTGTGAATAACATGCGTGTAATTTGTGGATAACTAATATGGTGTTTTTGCTTATATATCAGGCATTATGCACACTTGTTCATAAGTAAGATATCTTTACATTTGTGAAGAACGACATTAATTTTTCGCTTTAGACTAGAGGTAAAGGTATTTTGGTATAGATTGGCTCGAGTAAAGCTATGTTTTTTCATAGTAAAAAATAGGAGTACTTAAAAATGAAAAGAACATTTCAGCCTAATAATCGTCGTCGTCATATGAAGCACGGCTTCCGTCTTCGTATGCGCACTCGTTCCGGCCGCGCTGTAATCAATCGTCGCCGCAACAAGGGTCGTAAGTCCCTTTCTGCTTAGTTTTATAACTGGCGTTTTGATGTGGAACGGCTGAAAAGTCATAAAGACTTTGTCGCTGTGCTCAAACAGCGTAAGAAAGTATCATCTCGAAATATTGTTATTCATTACCGATTTGATGCTGATAACGCTGGGGCACAGCGATATTTAGGTTTAGCTGTTTCAAAACAAGTTGGTAATGCTGTTTTACGTAATCGCGTAAAACGGCGTTTTCGTGTAATTGCAAAACAATATGAGCTTTTATTACCTGAAGGATGTCATATTGTTATGCGAGCGAAGCCGAACACTTCAATTGCACATTTTTCTTTATTAGAAGAGCAAGTGAAGGATTTATTTCAACTAATTTCAAAAAAATATATTAATCCTAAAAATTCTAATAACGTGCATAAGTTAGCTGATAAAATCCAGACGTTATCTACAGTACCTATTGATAGTGATGTGCAAGTAGTTATCGGTGAAAATGTAGATAATGAAGTTAAAGGCTTGTCAATATGACATATATATCAAATAATTTGATACATATGATCCGTTGGTATCAGAAGTATATATCCGCGAATAGGCCTGCTTGTTGCAGATATTATCCAACGTGTTCGCGTTATGCTGTAGAAGCTATTACAAGATTTGGTGCACTTCGCGGGGTAACGCTTGCAATTTTGCGATTATTACGATGTAGACCGTGGAGTCGTGGCGGTATCGATGATGTACCACACAAGTTTTCTATTTTCTACAGATTTTCATGGTCAAAAGCGCATGAAAAAGCATAAACAAGTTTAAATAATAAGGAATAGTTTATATTTGTGTGTTGCAGCAAATAACAAGGAGAAGTTGTAATGAATCAGGAATTTTTACTAGATAACGGTTTCTGGGGTTGGATGTATAGAATCCTAACGCCGGTTGAATGGCTTATGACCCAGATTCTGTTTTATTTCCATAAGGCAGTTACCTTCTTAGGTCTTCCTGAAGTCGGCGCATCATGGGTATTATCCATTGTTTTCCTTGTGCTTGTTGTACATGCATGTATTCTTCCTATATTCGTAAAGCAAATGCTTTCAATGCGAAAGCTACAAGCATTACAGCCTAAGATTAAGAAAATTCAGAATAAGTATAAAGGTAAAACAGATCAGGCAAGTCGCGAAGCTCAAAGTCGTGAAATGATGAAGTTGTATCAAGAGAATAATGCGAATCCAATGGGTTCTTGTTTGCCAATGCTTATTCAGGGTCCTGTGTTCATGTGTATGTTTTATGTTCTTTCTGCTATTTCATATATTGCGGAAGGTAAACGCACATCATTAGGTGCATTTGATCAGGCAACAGCAAAACAATTCTCAGAATCTTACTTCTTTGGAGTAAAAATTACTAGCAATTTTGTAAGTGGTACGATTTCCGACAAGATTGTTATTGGTATTTTCGTGTTTTTAATGTGTGCAGCAATGTGGTTTATGCAATTTAATAATATGCGTAAGAATCTTGCACGTGAAACTATGGAAGGTCCACAATATCGCGTACAGCAAACGATGACATGGGTTTTCCCTATTATGTACATTTTCTCAGGTATTACCTTCCCATTTGCAGTGTTGATTTACTGGTTAACAAACAATATTGCTAACTTACTTCGCTCTCTTTGGCAGATTCGTACATTTCCAACCCCAGGTTCTCCAGCGGCAGAAGAAAAAGAAAAGCGTGATTATGCTCGTGAAAACGATCGCCGTCAGAAGAAAGGTTTGCCTTCTTTAGAGGAAGAGGAATTAGCAAAAGCTAAGGAATTAAATCAGCAGCGTGAAAAAGAGGGATTCCAGCGTTATCAGCCTAGTAGAAAAAAGCGTAAAAAATAGAAGTCAAATATATTGCTAATTGCTTGTTTAAATGAAATATTTCTTTGGTAGCGATTACAATATGTATCAATGAATATTAGTTATTGGGAGTAAATATGTCACAATTTGAAGAACCTTCAATTGAGCAATTAAATGAAGAGAATGATATTGCTGCAGACTATTTAGAGGGTTTACTTGATATTGCTGATTATGATGGCGATATCGAAATGGGCATTAGAAATAATCGTGCCTTAATACAGGTTGTGGCTGACGATAACACTGATATTAAGCATTTAATTGGTAAAAATGGTGAAGTTGTTGAGGCTTTGCAACAATTATGCCGTCTTGCAATTCAGCAGAAAACTGGTGAACGTTCTCATATTATTGTTGACGTTGATGGGTTCTTAAAAGAAAAGAAGTTGCGCTTACATGATCTTGCGATTAAGGCTTGTGACGAAGTTCGTGAAAGCGGAGAATCGTATGATTTGAAGCCAATGAATTCTTTTGAGCGCAAGATAATTCACGATGTAGTGCGCGAAGAAGGTTTGAAATCACGGTCACATGGTGAAGAACCAAAGCGTTATGTAACTGTTTATATGCCAGCAAATGCTGATGAATCACAAGATATCGATGAAGATTTTATCGATAGTGATTACGAGTAAATTATAACTTCTCTTTGTTTAATTAGCATCGACTAGTATCAAGTTTTATCTGATATTAGTCGATGTTTTTGTTTTGTGGAAAGTTGACTTACACTAAAATCAATAGTGAGTATAATTTTATTATACAGTGTAACAATTTGGGTATTTCAAGCCAGAGTTTTCGTATTTATTTTGTAACCGTCGCGTTGTTGTTTTAGTTGATATATGCATCGAGGAAAGTAAAAAATATTGTATTGCAGTAAGACTTTGTGCTTTGTAAGTTGTCTTATATTATTTGTAAGGAA
>JAUMUB010000081.1 GCA_030530905.1 Bifidobacteriaceae bacterium
ATTTTGAAATTAAGCCAAGAGAACCATAACCTGTAATATCTTGTGGAATAATTCCCAAATTAGCTACTGTTTCACCATTACTTGTAAGCATTCCAGGGCAATTAGGACCAATAATACGCACATTACGTTTTTTTGCTAAAGCTACAAAATAAGCGGTGTCAGCAACTGGAATTCCCTCAGTAATAACTACGATTAAGCCAATTCCAGCTTCGATTGCTTCAACAACAGCATCTTTAGCAAAACGAGGAGGTACAAAAACAACACTAGCTTGTGCGCCTGTATGCTCTTTCGCCTCTTGACAAGTAGCAAATACTGGAATTGATTTGCTATCAAAATCTACTACAGACCCAGCTTTGCGAGGATTAACACCACCAACAATATTGGTGCCAGCATGTAACATACGAGAAGTGTGCAACATTCCTTGATGACCTGTCATGCCTTGCACAATTACTGGAGCATCACTGTTAATAAACAATGTCACAGAGCAGCCTCCCCTTTAGCTTCGAAAGCAAATTTTGCAGCCAAACGTGCAGCATCTTCCATATTTTCAGAAACGTATAAATGCGGTAATTTAGCCTCTTGTAATAATTGTAAGCCTTCTCGAGCTTCATTACCATCAAATCTCACCACAATCGGACATTGTTTTGAAACTTGAGCTAATCCTTCGATAATTCCTTGAGCAACAAGTTTGCAAGAGGTAATACCACCATAAATATTGACAAAAATTGAAGATACTTGCGGATCGGAAAGTATAATTTCCAAACTTGCTTTCATAACCTCTGCACTTGCACCGCCACCAATATCAAGGAAGTTTGCAGCCTGTACGTTATATCCAGCGCCCGCCACACAATCAAGTGAGCTCATAACAAGACCAGCACCATTACCAATAACACCGACTTCGCCAGTTAAATGTACATAATGTAAATCGTGTTCACGAGCTTTCACTTCTAGTGGATCATGAGAATTGGTATTAGAGAAATTATCCCACTCAGGATGTCTGAATGATGCCGCATTATCTAATGAAATTTTTGCATCTAACGCACATAAAGATTTGCTTGACTCAACTTCTGGATCACCAATTTTTGCTAAAGGATTAATCTCAACTAGAGTGGCATCATTTTCTTTAAAACACTGCCACATCTTAAGAAGAATACTCGCAGCTTGATGAACATCAGCATGGAAGAAACCAATTCCTTCAGCCAGAGATAACGCGTCTTGTGTTGTGATTTCATCAAGTGGACTAATATGAAGTTTTTTCACATTTTCAGGATGCTGGTGAGCAATTTCTTCAACTTCAGTTCCACCATTTGCAGTTGCCAACAGCACATAATCATGTGAGGATCGATCGACCGAGATTGAAACATAATATTCGTGAATAATATTTTTTGCTTCAGTAACCAGTAAACCATTTGTTTTATGCCCACTGATAATCCTTGGAAACAGTTCTTTTGCTTCATGCAATGCTTCTTCAAGAGTATCTACTTTTTTAATACCACCTAATTGGCCTCGATGACCTGTACGAACCTGCGATTTAAGAACACAAGGAAGTCCAATTTCCTGCACAGCTTGTTCAACTTCATCAATATTTTGCACATAAATCGCTTTTGGTACAGGAATACTATGTTGCTCTAGTAATGTTCTTGCCTGATACTCGTACAGATCCATATAAGCTCCTCAAAATTATGCAGGCAAAGTAATTAAAGAACTTGTTGGGTATTCTCCTAAAGCTTGAGTGCCATTTAAACCCTCAAGTTCCATAACAAATTCGAAACCTGCGACAGTTCCAGAACATTTTTCAATAATATTAGCAGCAGCTTTTGCACTACCACCTGTTGCAATTAAGTCGTCAATAATAAGCACTCGAGTATTATTTTTAATTACTCCACGCTCAATTTCTAAAACAGCAGTGCCATATTCGAGCTCATATTCTTCACTAACTGTTTCAGGAGGAAGTTTACCAGCCTTGCGTACTGCAATGAAACCTTTTCCTAAACGCGCAGCCAAAGCAGGCCCAACAGTGAAACCACGAGCTTCCAAACCAGCGATACAATCAAACTCGCTCGGATCAACAGGCAAAGCACCCTCTAAAGCATCAAGCAACAAAGATAAACCTTTTGCATCAGCAAGAAGAGGAATAATATCTCTAAATAAAATGCCCTCTTTAGGAAAATCTGGAATGGTGCGAATCAAGGATAAAAGATACTCAGAGTTTTCAACTCCTAGTATTTTTACAAGCTTTTCAGTATTACGGTAATCAGTTGTCATGATTCTTTCTTAACGGTTGTTTGCAATCCTATTGCGTAGTTTTACTCTTGTTTTGCTTCTTCTTGTGAAGACACAGTTGTATCAGTTTCGTTCTGTAGTTCTTCAACATCATCAGAGGACTTTTGGTCTGCTTCAAGCTCATTATTTTCAGTTGGTAAAGGATTACCATTCTCATCTACTTCATCATCTGATACGTATGCAGGACGAACATATTCACGATTAATTGCTTTAAAGGAAAGACGAATTAAACTGCCCTCAGAATCGATAACTACTTCTTCATACTGATTATCAACACTTACGATTTTGCCAATAATACCGCCAATAGTAATAATCTCAGTACCAGGAGCTAAATTCTCGCGAAAATCTTGTACTTCTTGTTGCTGCTTTTTATAACGACGCTGCTGGAAAAACATCATGGCAACAATAGCAACAATGAAAATAATATAAGCATATGGCATGGTGTATAGCTCCTCATGTAAATATAAACAATCCGAATATTATCTTAGAGTAACTTCGTGACATCATCAGGGGGAATAATATTTAAATGCTGCCATGCTTTTTTCGTTGCTACACGCCCTTTTGGAGTTCGAATAAGGAAGCCTTCTCGCACCAAATAAGGCTCACATACTGTTTCTACAGTTTCAGATTCTTCGCCAACCATAGCGGCAAGATTATTCAAACCAACTGGTCCGCCATTGAAGTTTTTAATAATCGCATTCAGCACTGCCAAATCAAGTCGGTCTAACCCCTCAGCATCGATTTGATACAATGATAACGCTTCAATAACATCATCAGCACTCACTGTTGGTAGTTCATGCACAATTGCCCAATCACGAACACGGCGCAACAAGCGGTTTGCAATACGAGGAGTGCCTCGAGAACGCAGAGAAAGCTGATGTGCAGATTCTTGCTCTAACGGTAGTTCCAATACGCGAGCAGAACGCGAAATAAGTTTTTCAAGTTCCTCTTGCGGATAGAAATCTAAATGCGCAGTAAAACCAAATCTTGCACGTAACGGAGATGGAAGCATACCCTCTCGAGTAGTTGCTCCAATAACAGTGAACCGTGGCAATGTTAATGGAATTGATGATGCACCAGGACCTTTGCCTACCATCACATCCACACGAAAATCTTCCATTGCAATATACAGCAATTCTTCAGCTGCGCGAGGCAAACGGTGAATCTCATCAATAAACAACACTTCACCTGTATCTAAGGAGCTTAAAATTGACGCTAAATCGCCGGCATGTTGAATCGCAGGACCAGAAGTGACTCGAATAGGCACTTCTAGCTCATGCGCAACAATCATTGCAAGAGTTGTTTTACCCAAACCTGGAGGACCTGCTAACAAAATATGATCAGGAGGAACTTCGCGCTTCTTAGCAGCATCCAAAAAAAGTTGCAATTGCGCTTTTAATTGTGGCTGGCCTATGAAATTTTGCAGATTTTGAGGACGTAATTCTTCATCACTCACATTCTCATTTGCAATAGGTTCTGCGCTAACCATGCGAAGACCTTCATCATGAGCGTCCTTATTTGCAATATCGAAGTTTTCACTCATTTTAACGTCCCCTATCCAATGCGTGTAAAGATAACTTCAACACTTTTGCAATATCATTATCAGCAAGTGGCAAAGCAATATCATGCTCTTCACACACTTTTTCAACAGCATAACGAGCGTCTACATACTTCCAGCCCAAAGATTCTAAACCATTAATCACCTGCAACATACCATCATCAACATTAGTATGCGAATTATTTTTGTTATCCGTATTTGAAGATGCTTCTACAGAGATTGAACCTTTCAGCTCTAAAATAATTTTTTGAGCACCTTTTTTACCAATGCCTGGAGTTTTACTAATAGCAGTAACATCTTCGTTATTAATAGCCTGTTCTAACTCTTGAGCACTTAGTGTAGACAGAACAGATAAAGCGGCCTTTGGCCCTACCCCATTTACTTTTTGCAACTGTAAGAAAAGATTTTTAGAAACTGGAGATAAAAATCCGTACAGAGTAAGAGCATCTTGCGAAACAGATAAAGAAGTGTACACTCGAGTGTTCATTCCAGAACGCAATGTTGCAATATCGTTAACTGGCATATGTACTTCATAGCCAACACCTTGAACTATTACTAATGCAACATTTGTGGAAATGGAATCCACAACGCCATCAAGCAACCCTAGCATACTCACCTCTTAAATAGAACATATGTTCGATAGTATAAACAATAGAAGCGACACTTACATATCGCGCCGAGTGCGCTTTGCTTGTTGAGCTGCTTTTGCCCATTGTTTCTGCGCTGGAGTTAAATGTTGTTCGCGTTCACCACCCTGAATTGCTCCAGCAGGACGCAAAGCATGACACATAGCTTGAGCCAACGCATCAGCAGCATCCGCAGGCTGAGGCATAGTATTTAAATTCAACAAACGCTGAACCATTCGTTCCACCTGAATTTTTTCTGCTTTACCATTACCGGTAATTGCAAGCTTAGCCTCAGTTGGAGTGTGCAACGCAACTGGAATATTGCGCTGAGCAGCTGCAAGCATTGCAATACCTGCAGCCTGTGCTGTACCCAATACAGTAGAACGATTCTCTTGCGCAAACACTCGTTCAATCGAAACCACATCAGGAGCAAAAGTATCAAGTTTTTCGCACATGGCACTATAAATTTCAAGCAAGCGAATATCTTGCGAAGTGCGTGGGCTAGTACGAATCA
>JAUMUB010000082.1 GCA_030530905.1 Bifidobacteriaceae bacterium
ACTTCCGAAACACGCATAGATACTACTTCATCACGAACATCTGGCGCACCATACACTGTGACAATTTGATCAACAGCAAGATCCGCAGGAGCGTTCTGATAAGATTTGCCAAACATAAGACATTGAATGGACGCGTCTAAATCTTCAACGGTCATAATAGCCCACGGCTTACCTTGACGAGATACACGCCGATCAATACTTTTTACCAAACCGCATATAGTAACGCGCTGATTGCCGAACTCATTTGCACGTGCCATGAACTGAGCAATACTCATATCACTTGCATGAGCAAGTACTGCACTCATACCACTTAATGGATGATCAGAAACATATAAACCGAGCATTTCTCGTTCGAAATTAAGTTTAGTTTTCTTATCCCATTCTGGAATATCAGGAATAGTGACCTGTGCATCTCCTAAGGCTTCAACATCAGAGGCATCTAAATCAGAGAATAAATCAAACTGACCTTGCGCTTCTTTTCGCTTCTGCAATTGAAGAGAGCTAATCGCCTGTTCATGAACCTCAAATAATGCTCGACGATTATTATTGACAGAATCGAACGCTCCTGCCTTAATAAGCGATTCCACAACTTTTCTATTAACCGCAGATAAGGGAGCACGACGCATGAAGTCATTGAAACTCACATACTTGCCCTTTTTACCAGAACGCTCAGCAATAATATCGCCTACTACCGAGTCGCCCACATTACGAACTGCTGCCAAACCGAAGCGTATATCATCACCCACTGCAGAATACTCGTTCACAGATTCGTTAATATCAGGAGGCAACACTTGAATACCCATACGGCGCGCTTCGCCTAAATACAGAGCAGACTTCTCCTTATTTTTACGTTCGTTCTGCAAAAGAGCTGCCATAAATTCTACTGGATAATGCGTTTTTAAATATGCCGTCCAATAAGAAATCAAACCATATGCTGCTGAATGAGCTTTGTTAAACGCATATCCTGAGAATGGAACCAGCACATCCCACACTGCTTGCGCTGCCTGCTCAGAGTATCCATGCTCTTTCATACCAGCGAAGAACGGAACCTTTTCTTTTGCCAGCACTTCAGGCTTCTTCTTACCCATAGCTCGTCGAAGCACATCTGCCTTACCTAATGAATACCCAGCTAAAATTCTCGCGGCCGACTGCACCTGCTCCTGATACACAATCAAACCATAAGTTTCATCCAACACTTCCTTAAGAGGCTGTGCCACTTCTGGATGAATTGGTGTGATTTCCTGCAAACCATTTTTACGCTTTGCATAATTGGTATGCGAATCCATATCCATAGGACCTGGACGATACAGTGCAATCAACGCAGAAATATCGTTAAAATTATCAGGCTTCAAAGTCTTAAGCAAAGAGCGCATACCGTCAGAATCCAGCTGGAAAACGCCTAAAGTATCACCGCGCGATAGCAACTGATATGTTTCTTTATCGTCAAGTGGAATTTTAGTGTAGTCGATTGGTTCTTTATTGTTTAAAACAATATTTTTTAACGTATCGCGAATAACTGCTAAATTGGATAAGCCCAAGAAATCCATCTTCACTAATCCAAGCGTTTCGCAAGTATGATATTCAAAAGTTGTGGTAATTGTCTCATCGCTTCGTTGCAACAAAGGTGAAGTATCAGTAATCGGAGCAGAACCCATAATAGTTGCACAAGCATGCACACCAGTCTGACGGATCAAACCCTCAATACCCATTGCCTGCGCTGTAATCCTCTGCGCGTCTGTATCTTCATTATACAAGTCACGGAATTCCACTGCTTCAGCATATCGAGGTGATTGTGTGTCAAAAATTTCAGCAAGCTTAATATCTTTACCATTTTTGGAAGGAGGTAATGCTTTAGTAAGCTTCTCACCCTCTGAATAAGGGAAACCCATAATTCTTGCAGAATCTTTCAAAGCCTGCTTCGTTTTAATCGTGTTATAAATAACACATTGAGCAACCTTATCTCGGCCATATTTTTCACCAACATAATCGAGAACATGACCTCGACCTTCCGGATCGAAGTCCACATCAATATCAGGCAAGCTCACACGTTCTGGATTTAAGAATCGTTCAAAAATAAGACCATGCTTCATTGGGTCAAGCTCGGTAATACCCATTGCATATGCGACCATTGCACCTGCTGCCGAACCTCGACCAGGACCAACCATAATATCGTGTTCTTTTGCCCAATTAATATAATCTGCCACCACGAGGAAGTACCCGCAAAACTGCATTTGGCATATTACACCACACTCATAATCCGCCTGCTTTGCCACTTCAATTGGAACATTATTATCGTATCGTTTTTCAAGACCCTCTTCAACTTTTCGTAAAAAGAGTGAAGTTTCATCCCAACCATCTGGGCAATCAAATTGCGGCATAAATGCGCCGTCTTCATTATCATCAAACATAACATTGCATCGTTGCGCGACTTCAAGAGTATTATCGCAAGCTTCAGGCAACTCTTTAAACAACTCACGCATTTCTTCAGCAGTTTTAATATAATAGCCGGAACCATCAAACTTAAAACGATCAGGATCATCTAATCTTGAACCAGAATTAATACATAACATAGCATCCTGCGCGCTACGATCCTCTTCCATAACATAATGAGAATCATTAGTTGCAAGTAAAGGCGCGTCAATGCGCTTCGCAATCTCCAACAAATCTTTTGTAACCTGCTTTTCAATATGCAAGTTATGATCCATAAGTTCGATATAGAAATTATCTTTTCCAAAAATATCTTGCAACTCACCCGCAGCACGCAAAGCCTCATCAAATTGCCCAAGACGCAAGCGCGTTTGCACTATGCCCGATGGGCAGCCTGAAGATGCAATAACACCTTTTGAATACGTTGACAATACTTCTTTATCCATTCGAGGATAACGGCCTACAAGACCTTCTAAGTTTGCAACTGAGGAAGCTTTTATAAGATTGACAAGACCTTCATCATTCTGAGCCCACATGGTTAAATGTGTATACAAACCACCACCAGACACATCATCTCGGCGTTGTTCAGGCTTTCCCCAATGAACACGCGCTTTATCCTGTCGAGCAGTTTCTGGTGTTACGTATGCTTCAATACCAATTATTGGCTTCACACCTGCGTTTACAGCAGTACTCCACATTTCATAAGCACCGTGCATATTTCCATGATCTGTTATTGCAACAGCTGGCATTTGTAACTCTTTTACTCGATTTACCAATGCTGGAATCATCGAAGCACCATCAAGCAAAGAATAATGCGTATGATTATGTAAATGCACGAAATTTGAGGAGTTTAAGTGAGTCATACACTCCAATATATACGGCGATTATGACGGATTTTTTCGAAAATATTATCTTGATTTACTCTTCGCTAAGACACGCCACAAAGCATAATAATATATGTTATTTAAATAATATTTAAACGTGATATTTTAAATTATATTTATTGTTTTTCCATTGCAATTATTGATAAAGCAGAGGCAAGATCAGCGGTGTATTGCGAATCTACAGTAGTCCAAACATGCGTTCTAGGATGACGGAATTCTAATTTCATAGCATGTAAAAATTGTCGTTGCAAATTAAGCTCTTGCGCAAGCTGCGGATTAGCGCCATACATTCCGTCCCCCACGAGAGGGTGTCCGATTGAAGAAAAATGCACACGAATTTGATGAGTTCGTCCTGTTTCCAAATTTACGGAAACAAGAGTTGCCTTACCAAAGCGTTCCAAAACATCCCAATGAGTGACTGCAGGCTTTCCAAAAGGAGTTACAGTAAATCGAAAATCTGATACAGAATCTCGACCAATAGGAGCTTCTATAGTTGCTTTATCCTCTTCTAAATTACCCTGAACTAAAGCATGATATGTTTTCACAACCTCATGCTCAGAGAATTGACGTCTCATCTCCGTATACGCCAACTCCGATTTACAAACAAGCATTAAACCGCTCGTACCTACATCAAGTCGGCTAACTATTCCTTGACGACCTGCAGCACCATACGAAGTTATATGCACTCCACGCGCTATCAAACTTCCTAACACTGTTGGCCCAGTCCAACCAACGGAAGCATGTGCTGCAACACCAACAGGTTTATTTACAACAACAATATCCTCATCCTCGTATGCAATAGTAAGCTCATCAGACAAAGGCTCTGGTTTTGCTCGCTCCTCAATAATATTCAGCTCCACCATGTCACCTGATTGCAAAGTAGCAGCTTTGTCAACATGCCGTCCTAAAACGCTGGCCTGACCTGTTTCTATAAACACAGCAGCTTTAGCACGAGAAACCCCCATCATCTTTGATAGAGCAACATCAAAACGCGCCTGTACCAAGGCATCAGGAACCGGGACTATTTTGGACATGTACCAACCTTTAAACTCTGTGCGATTAGAACACAACGCCTACTATATCGTATAAGAGATAGCATTACTTCAGTGCTGCATCTGCTTTAACATTAATGCTGCTTAAATGGAATATCCTTAAAAATAATAAATACAATACCAACAGCCGCTAAAAATAAATAAATATCTGCAACATTGCCAATCGACCAACCGTAGTTGAGAAAATCTACAACTTTGCCATCTAAAAACGAGGTAGCATACATTACACGATCAATAATATTGCCCACTGCGCCAGCAAAAGCTAATGCTAAGCATATAACCCAACTTAAGCTTGTAGTTAGAAATGCTGCAACAATAATAGCAACACTTAAAACTATTGCAACAACAGTAATAAGCCAAGTGCGGCTTGCACCAAAACCAAGGCTAGCACCAGGATTTCTATACAACTGTAAACTCAACAAATTAGGAATTAATTGAACAGTTTTTTCTGGCAATAAGCGCAGAGCTAACATTTTCGTCAATTGATCGATAACTAAAGCCACCACGCTAATACAGCCAAAGACGGCCGCGCGTACACGCAACCGTCTTTGATCTACACTCTGACTAACCATGCTTTTTACTGTTCTGAATTTTC
>JAUMUB010000083.1 GCA_030530905.1 Bifidobacteriaceae bacterium
TTTACGTTCATCCAGTAACAGCAGCAGTTATGGAAAAAATAAGCAAAGACTCTCAAGGTATTGCAGCTGTTGCTCATATTAATGCTGTTGAACATCGTGGAGACTTTCACACAGAATTATCAAAATCTGGTGCTTCAGTTGCCGCATTCTGGCAGATTCGTGACCCTGGTAATGCTGGTGCTGTTATTCGTGCAGCAGATGCTGCAGGTTGCGATGCGGTAATTTTTGTAGATGATTGCGTAGAAGTGTGCAATCCAAAAGTGGTGCGTTCTACCGCAGGCTCATTATTCCATATTCCTACTTTTATGATGAGCACCCAAGATTTTTTTGACTGGGCGCATAAACATGCAATGCATGTGATTGCAGCAGACGTGTACGGAACGCCTGAACGAAAACCAGTTTCTTTATTAGAAGTGCTTACAGACCCTAATATCCTAGACGCTTCACGAGTAGTTTTATTTGGTAATGAAGCTCGTGGTTTAGAAGCAGACGTATTATCGCAAGCTGATTCAATCATCTCAATTCCTATTTACGGAAAAGCTGAATCTTTGAACCTTGCAACAAGTGCAGCGGTTATGTTACTTACCATGGCAATGTCTAGTCATATTGGGAAAATCTGAAAACAGTAAGACATGTTTACTTGTTATAACATATAGAAAGGCTGCATGTGACACAGGGTAGTCAGTTCGATGCGCAAAAGCTTGTGAACGTCGTGCAAGAGGGCATTGAAAAAATTAAGAATGCGTATTCCACAAAAGAATTAAAAGCCATTAAAAGTGAATTTACAGGCGCAGATTCTGCAATGACTTTAGCTAGTAAAGCAATTGGTGGGCTTATTAGCGAAAAGAAAAAGGAAGCTGGTCAGATTCTTGGTAAAGCACGTGCTGATTTTGGTCGCGCATTTGCAGCTAAAGAGCAGGAATTACGCGAAAAAGAGGAAGCAGCAGCTTTAGCTTCAGAACGAGCTGACATGACTTTACCAATTGAGCGTAAGCCACTTGGTTCACGTCACCCATTACCAAAGCTTTTGGAAAATGTTGAAGATTTCTTCATTTCTATGGGCTGGCAAATTTCTGAAGGACCAGAAGTTGAAAGTGAATGGTTTGATTTTGACGCGCTGAATTTCGGTCCTGATCATCCTGCGCGACAAATGCAAGATACCTTCTACGTAAAAGGTAATCAAGCAAAGAACGCTGCAGGCTTTGTCGGCTCTAATATGGTATTGCGTACCCAAACTAGTTCTGACCAAGTACGTGCATTACTTTCTAAAGGTGTTCCACTATATATTGCATCTCCTGGTCGTGTGTTTAGAACCGACGAATTAGATGCCACTCATACACCTGTATTTCATCAGTGTGAGGCATTAGCTGTTGATAAGAATTTAACAATGGCTGATTTAAAGGGCGTATTAGACAAGTTAGCTGTTGCCATGTTTGGTCCAGAAGCTAAAAGCCGTTTACGACCAAGCTATTTCCCATTTACTGAGCCTTCGGCAGAGCTTGACCTGTGGTTCCCAGATAAAAAAGGCGGTCCAGGTTGGATTGAATGGGGTGGCTGCGGCATGGTGAACCCTAATGTTTTGAAGTCTGCAGGCATTGATCCAGAAGAATATACTGGCTTTGCGTTTGGTGTTGGTATGGAACGTACATTGTTATTGCGCTATGACATTAACGATATGCACGACCTTGTTGAGGGTGATATTCGTTTTAGCAAGCAGTTTGTGATGGGAGAATAATCGTCATGCCTATGATTGATATTGATTGGTTACGTGACCATGTTGAAGTTCCAGAAGACACCACGTACGAGCAACTTGCTAAAGATTTAGTAAAGGTTGGTCTTGAAGAAGAGGAAATACATCATTCTCAGCTCACAGGCCCAATTGTTGTAGGCTATGTTGTTGATGCAACTCCTGAACCACAAAAGAACGGTAAAATAATCAACTGGTGTCATGTTGATGTTGGCGAACAATACAATGACACTGATGAGCAGGGCAATAAGATTCCACGTGGTATTGTTTGTGGCGCACCAAACATGGCGGCAGGTGAGAAAGTGGTTGTCACTCTTCCTGGTGCAGTATTGCCTGGTGATTTCAAAATTGAGCCTCGTAAGACGTATGGTCATATTTCTGACGGCATGTGCGCTTCTGAACGAGAGCTAGGTTTAGGCGATAGCCACGAAGGTATTATTCTTCTTCGTAATTACGGTTTTAGCAAGGAAGAATATGAGGCCTTACAGCCTGGCGATGATGTAATGGAATTATTGCATCTTAATAATCCTTTATTGGAAATTAACATTACTCCAGATCGCGGTTATGCTTTTTCATATCGTGGTGTAGCTCGTGAATATCATCATTCTACTGGTGCACAATATCATGATCCTGTTGAAGAGTTAAATACTCATCTTCCAGAAATTAATGATATTGATGAGCAGCATAAGCATGATATTGATGTGATTGTTGAAGATAATAATCCTATTCACGGCGTTACTGGCTGTGATCGCTACTATGCTCGAATTGTGCGCAATATTAACCCTGATGCGGTTACTCCAAATTGGATGCGTCGTCGTTTAACTCGTGCTGGTATGAGACCAATTTCTCCAGCAGTTGATATTACCAATTATGTCATGCTCGATATTGGTCAGCCAATGCACGCTTTTGATCTTGATAAGATTGAGCCTCCAATTGTGGTTCGCCGTGCAAATGAGGGTGAAAAACTTACCACACTTGACGGTAAAGAGCATAACTTGCATGTTGAAGATTTACTTATCACTGATTCACCAAACGGTGAAAAAGCAAGTCGAATTCTTGCAATAGCTGGTGTTATGGGTGGATTGTATGGTGAAGTTACTTCACAAACTAAGAACGTGCTTTTAGAAGCAGCACATTTTGATCCTGTTAGTGTTGCACGTTCATCTCGTCGCCATAAGATTCCTTCAGAAGCAGCACGCCGTTTTGAGCGTGGTGTGGACACTGAGTTGCAACCTGCTGCAGTTGCAATGGCAGCACAACTGTTTGAGCAGTTAGCTCAAGGTGAAGTATCTCAAACTCCAACTAATGTGAACACTGTTCAGCGCCGTATGCCAATTAATTTTAAATCAGACGAGGTGCAGCGCATTACTGGCTTAGAGTTGGATGTGAATCGTATTAGTGAGATTCTTACTGATATTGGTTGCACAGTTGCTGGTGGTGGTAATGGCGAGTTTTCTGTTACTGCACCTTCATGGCGTCCAGATTTGAACGAGCCATGTGATCTTGTTGAAGAAGTGGCACGATTAGTTGGATATGATGAGATCCCTGTTGTGGTTCCACCTGCTCCAGTTAGCGGCCATGTTGGTTTGACCTTTGCGCAAAAGCTTCGCCGTTGTGTGGCAAATGAACTTGCAGAGTATGGTTTAGATGAGACCTTGAGCTACCCATTTGTTGGTAGTCAAGATTTCAAGGATTTCCGTTATGATGAGCAGGCTGTCGCTCCTGTAAGTGTGGAGCTTGCAAATCCGTTAGCAGGAGATCGACCATATTTACGCCGTAACGTGCTTATTACTTTAGCTCAGAATGTTCAGCGTAATATTCGCCGTGGTTTAGAGAACGTGAGCTTATACGAACTTGGACATGTGTATTTGTGGGATCCTAATGCTCCAGCAATTCCAGCTCTTCCTGGTGCTGAACGTCCAAGTGATGAACAGTTGCAAGCACTTGATGCAGGTCTACCTGAGCAGCCATTACATGTGGCAGCTTTGCTTACGGGCAAGGCGATTCATGATGGTTGGCTTAAAGATGATCGCAATGTGGATTGGACAGATTCAGTTGAGATTGTACAACGCTTAGGTAACCGCTTACACGCAGATTTCGTATTAGAGCAGCCTGAGCAGGATGTTCCGGAACAATGGCATCCAGGACGTTTTGCGTATGTGACTTATAACAGTGTTCGTGTTGGTATGGTCGGAGAATTGCATCCTCGCGTAAATGAAGCACTTGGTGTTCCAGAGCATAGTGCAGCATTCGAGCTGAATCTCACCGCATTGTTTGGTTTGTTAAACAATAAGCCTTTGCAAGCAAAACCAATTTCGACTTTCCCTCTAGTTCGTCAGGATTTGGCTTTCACTGCTCCAAAATCATTGTCTGCATTACAACTGCGTAACGCTATTGTTGATGCTGCAGGTTCTGTGCTAGAGCAGATTGAATTGTTTGATGTGTTTGAGGGTAAGCAGATTGCTTCTGATATGAAGTCGTTAGCATTTGCAATCACTTTGCGTGCTTCAGATAAGACTCTTGAGTCTGATGAGATTGAGGCAATTCGTGCTCGTATTGTTGAGCGAACTGAAGCGCTTGGTGCAAAGCTTCGCGCATAATTTTATTAATTAAGGGATAGTATGACAGAGAATAACAACGAATTTGACCAGCATGAATCTTCTGTAAATGCTGATTTTCAGAAGAGTGATCGTGAGGGTTCAAATAATTCTCAGCCAACTGTAGATGCAACGGTTAATGAGCATGAGCAAGATCATTTGTTAACTCATTCAGTAGCAAATGATGATTCTCATGCTCAACAGCCAGAGTATGGCGCCTTGTTAGAGGATATGCCGAAGAATTATGATCCTTATGTGTTCGGCCGTCAGCAGAAGGTTGAAAAGAAGAAATCTGTGGCTGATGCGCAGTCTAATATGTCGCAAGCTTCTGTGCCTAATAGTGTAGGTAACCATGGCATGATGCGACCACAAATGCTTATTCTTCGTAAAGAAGATTTAGATGATCCTGCAAAGAATCCTTTTTATGGTCATTGGGATATGAATGCGATTTTTGCATTTATTATGTCATTATTTGCTGTGCCATTTATTCCTATGATAGTTGGTTTCTTCAGCGTAATTCGCACGCGAAAGTTGCATATGAAGGGTTTTGCATTTGCAGTAATCGCTATTGTGCTAAATATTATTA
>JAUMUB010000084.1 GCA_030530905.1 Bifidobacteriaceae bacterium
GCTTCTATTGGCAAATGCTCAGCGCCATGCGTTGGCCGAATTTCTGAAACTGAGCATAGGAAAATGTGTGAAAACATTGTTGGCGTGCTTACGGGAAGTATTGGAAAATCGTATGTTGCGCAACTTACTCGTGACATGAAGCAGGCGAGTGCTGAACTTGAGTTTGAGAAAGCGGCAAAACTTCGCGACCAGATTCAAGCGTTACAGGGTGTGATAGAGCAGAATGCGGTAGTGCTTGATCAGCATGTTGACGCTGATTTTTTTGGTGTTGCATCGGATGAGCTAGAAGCATCAGTGCATGGGTTTTTCGTTCGTGACGGAATTATTCGCGGTGAACGCAATTGGAGTGTTGAACGGGTTGAAAATGTTGAAGATAGTGAGCTGTTATCTGATCTTCTAGTTCATTATTATTGCAATCTTCTAGGTATGGCAGCAGTTTCTCAAGAGTCTGTGGCAATACATGATAAGCGTGATGGACTATCTTCGAATGTGAAAATGACAGCTGTGAGCGCTGATTTGCGCGCTCAAGCTACGAAGTCACGTAACGCTTATATGCAGCAGACTGGTAGAAATGATTCTTTTACCCCAATTGCTCCTATACCTCGTGAAATTATCGTGCCTTTTCTTCCTGCACGTTCTGAGGAGCTTGAAACATTATTTTCTCAGATGAGAGGTAGTCTGGTAAATATTCGTGCTGTGGAACGCGGTGACAAAAAGGCTCTGCTGCAGCGTGCGAATGAGAATGCTAGTTTAGCCTTAGCTAGATCAAAGTTAAGTCGTATAAGTGATATTGGTGCTCGCACTCAAGCGATGAATGATGTAGCACAAGCGTTAGGATTAGAGCAGGCTCCGCTGCGTATTGAATGCTATGATATTTCCAATGCCAGTGGTGGTGCGTTTCAAGTTGCATCTATGGTTGTGTTCGAAGACGGTGTAGCTAAGAAACAAGAGTATCGCCGATTCGCTATTCGCGGAGATGACGGTAAAGGCGCTGTAGACGATATAAGTGCCATGTATGAAACAATTAGTAGACGTTTTAAACATGGTAATGTTGCGGGAGATAGTGGCGAGAGCATTGAGCATGAGCAAAGTGTTCAGAGCAATAGTGGTAAGCCTGCTAAGTCTCAGACGAAGCATTTTGCGTATAAGCCAAATCTGATTGTTGTTGATGGCGGTAAAGCTCAAGTAGATGCCGCATATCGTGCAATGCACGATTGTAACGTGTTTGATGTTGCCGTATGTGGCTTGGCAAAACGATTGGAAGAAGTTTGGGTTCATGACGACGATTATCCAATTATTATGAGTCGTCAATCTGAGGGCATGTATTTACTTCAACGTGTACGCGATGAGTCGCATCGGTTTGCTATAACCTATCATCGTTCGTTGCGAAGAAAAGCCAGTATTCATTCTGCTTTAGATGATATTGAGGGTATAGGTCCGAGCTATCAAAAAAAGTTGTTGAAGCATTTTGGTTCTATTCGTGCTATTCGGCAGGCTAGTATTGATGAGCTATGCAATGTATCAGGTATTGGCGAGAAGAAAGCTAAAACCATTTATGAACAGTTGCACAATTCACAAGAGACACCTAAAAAGTAATGTTGAATAATTTATTCATATAAGTTTTATGATGGTTGCTTTGCTTTGAAGATAGTTTGTGTAAGGATTAGCAAAATTAGCGTATTGAGTACAATAGTTGAAGTGATAATTGTAGTGTGATTATCTGTGCTTTATGATTACACTGAGTTTAGAAAATGCTAAGCATTACATGATTATTGTATGTAGTTTTGAGAGGATTGGTGAATAAGTATGAATCGGTGTGCTGTATTAGGTAAGCCTATTGCACATTCTTTGTCACCCGTGCTTCACAATGCTGCATATCAGGCTTTAGGATTGCAAGATTGGTGCTATGACAAGGTTGAAGTGGGTGAGGATGATTTAGAAAATTTTCTTAATCAGATCACTCCTTGCTGGCGCGGTTTAAGTCTTACCATGCCTTTGAAGAAAACAATACTGCCATTTGGCACATTGCAAAATATTTGGGCGCAAGAATTACAAGTGGCAAACACTGCAAAAATACGGTGGGATAACAGCGAACGTACATCTTATTTTGATTTGTACAACACCGATGTTGACGGTATTATTCACGCATTTGAACATGCATGGAGCACGAAGGGCTTTACATCAAATGCTTCTCATGCAATGATTCTTGGCAACGGCAACACCGCGTTTTCAGCTCTTGCAGCTCTTACAAAACTTGTTGTTAAAGATGGTTTGGTTACTATAGTTTCGCGTCATTCGCATAATAATCAGCAGTTGCAATCATTTGCAACAGCACATGATCTTCGTTGTGAGTTTGTTGATTATGAAAGCGCGGTGTCACTGGTACAACATATGGATATTGTGATTAGTACCGTGCCTGCTCATGCAGCAGATAATTTTGCGCAAGAACTTATAAATCAACATGTTCAACCTCATGCAAGCTTGCTGGACGTGGTATATTCACCTCGAGAAACAGTGCTGAAACAGGCTTGGGAAAATTCTGGTACAGTAAGTATGAGTGGCGAAGAAATGCTTATCTACCAAGCAATTGAACAGGTTATTATCATGACCGAGTGCGGGGTAGAGCATAAAGAGATAATCGAGCAAGCCATGAGAAAAGCGTTAAAGGAAGTGTTATGAGAGAAGATACTCTTCGCGATAGCGTACAAACAGTTGAATCAACACAGAATTATGATTCTGCCGAGGGTTTCGATGTTTTGCTGATTACCGGTATGAGCGGTGCGGGTCGTTCTCGTGCGGCTGATTGTGTTGAAGATATGGGCTGGTATGTTATCGATAATCTTCCGCCTAAATTGTTAATCCCAATGGTGGATATGATGACTTCAGGATCAAAGCTCCACCGTTTAGCTGCTGTGATCGATGTGCGTTCTCGCAGTTATTTCGACGATTTATCTGCAGTGTTAAGCCATCTTGACGATTTGGGTGTAAAAACACGAATACTATTTCTTGATGCTAAAGATAATGTGATTGTTAAAAGGTATGAGTCGGTTCGCCGTCCTCATCCGTTGCAAGCTCGCGGTCGTCTTATTGACGGCATTCGTCAAGAGCGTGAATTGTTAGAGCATTTAAAAGATCGCGCGGATATTGTTATCGACACGTCAACGCTTAGCATTCATCAGCTTTCTACAAAATTGTATGAGGCAATGCTTGGTTCTGGCTCTACCACAGTTTCTGTGCATATTTTTAGTTTTGGTTTTAAATACGGTATGCCTATTGACGCAGATTTTGTGGCAGATGTCAGATTTTTACCAAATCCGTTCTGGGTTCCTGAACTTCGAGAACAAACTGGTTTGGATAAGCCTGTTAGTGATTATGTGCTTTCTAGTAAGGGGGCAGTCGAGTTCTTAGATGCGTATGAAAAAGCGCTGCTCACGGCGATTGAAGGCTATGCAAAAGAAGATAAACATTACGTCACTATTGCTATAGGATGCACTGGAGGGCAGCATCGCTCTGTTGCCATGTGTGAGGCTTTAGCAAAGCGTCTTCGTTCTCATAATTTACAAGTGAGTGTTTCGGCTCGTGAATTAAAGAAAAGAAAATAAAAAGACTATAACATCTCTGAATGTTCAATATGTGGACAAAAGTTGATGAGATTATGGCTATATTTATTTTTTTGTCCACTCAATTCGGTATCACTATAACCCGTAGAGTTTTAATTTTATGTGTAAACTCGTAGATTTTTTTCAGAAGAGATGAAGTTAATTAGGAGGCTGGCTCTTGGCTCTGTTAGATGATGTCAAAAGCGAACTTACCACAATAAAAAGCGAACTGCCTACTGTGCAAAAAGCACAAGCTGTGGCTATGATGCGCTTTGGTGGCGGTTATTGTGTAAAAGAAAATAAGCAGCCTTTTATTCGTGCAATATTTGATTCTTCCGACGCTGCACAATGGTTACAAGTATTAATTCAAGATCAATTTAATCGTGATGCAAAAATCATTCCAGTGACAATTCCCACACCGAGTGGTTCATTATCTCGCGTATGCGTAATTGTTGATCATAATGCGCCTGCATTAGCATTGCAATCTGGCTTATTAGATAAGCGTGTGCAATATGTAGAAGGCTTACCAATAGAAGTCGTTAAGGGAAAAATCGCATTAGCAAAGGCCGCATGGAGAGGTGCTTTTCTTGCGAATGGGCGTTTGTCGAATCCAGGTAAGCCACCATTTTTAGAAATTGTTTGCCCAACAGAAAAAGCTGCCACTGATCTTGTTGAAGTATCAAGTCGTTTAGGTATTAGTGTTACTGTTCGCATGGTTCGCTCTTCTATTCGTGTAACCATGAATGATGCTGACGCTATCGAACGTATGCTTATTCTTATTGGTGCTCCAATGTCCGCTCGAGAGTGGAGCGGTAAACGTGTTGATGGTGAATCACGTACTAAAACAAACCGTTTAACAAACTTTGATGATGCTAATATGCGCCGTTCAGCAAAAGCCGCTGCTGAGGCTTGTGAAAAAGTGCGTCATGCGTTCGAAATTCTTGAAAACGATATTCCAGACAATCTACGTGCTGCAGGTGAGCTTCGACTTAAACACGGTGACGCTAGTTTAGAAGAATTAGGACATTTAGCAGATCCACCAATTACGAAAGATGCTATTGCAGGCCGTATTCGCCGTCTACTTCAGTTGGCTGAAAAAACCGAACGTGCTCGCAAAAACGCATAAGCTAAATTTATATAATTGCTAATAATACTGTCTTTACAAATAGAAAAAAGTAAAGGCAGTTTTTTATATGAACTTTAATCTTATTTATAATGCTATTGCGCAAATAACAGGAAATCATAGAAACTTATATGAGCTTGTAATAACACGAGAACTTTCGGTGAGCAATATTTGCGTTAGGTTAGAAGAATATA
>JAUMUB010000085.1 GCA_030530905.1 Bifidobacteriaceae bacterium
CTTAGGATACAAGAATCCAAACAATGCATTATTTATTGGATTTGATAAAAGTGGATGGTTCTGGGAGAAATATAACAACACGAATAGTAGCGAATGGTATCGCGGCTCAAGAATTGCTTCTCCTGAAAATAACGTTGATGTGAAAGTTGATATTACATGGAATGGTAGTGTTGCAACTCTTACTGTTGATGGTCAGAAAGCCTTTGATGTGGATTATTCTTCAATGCTAAATATTTTAAGTAACAAAATAGCGATTAAAGCCGCATCATATGGCACACAGTATACGGATATGTTATTGCGTGATCCAAACGTAACTATTCCAGCATACACAGTGTCAGGTAGAGTGCTGAACGCTCAAGGTGACGCAATTGCGAACGCGAACGTACAATTACAAGGCAAGGATGCAATTCAAACCAATGCTTCCGGTGAATGGTCTTATGAAAACATAAATCCTGGCACATACACCGTGAAATTCTCAGCGGCTAATTACGAGGAAACAAGTAGTACTATTACAGTTTCTGATGCTGATATTCTCAACCAGAATGTTACTTTGCAAGATATTTCTGTAGCAGAAACCGAAGTTATATCTAGTGCAGAAATGGAAGTATTAGTACATAAATATTTCCCAGCAGTACGTCAATATACGATGAAAAATTTAAATAATCGTATTATGTATGGACAGCCAAAAGAGATAAATACAATTATTATTAACGACACACCAATTCAAGTAACACGTGACAATGTTGCGGTAACAATTGCGAATGATAAAGCAACATATGTGTTAAAAGTTATTGATGAAAGCAATAATATTAATGCTCTTATTACATCAGTTTTAACAGTGAAAAAGAATACATTGCATTTTGATATCACAAAAATCGTGAATAATGCTGGTGAAGAGTATCCAATAGAAAGTATTAGCATACCTAATCACAACTTAGTGTCTGTTCGCGCTGGGCAAGATAAACCACAGTTTACTGGTGCAAGAATGTCATCAGATACTCGAACAAACGGTGATACTAATATTGTAATTGATAATAACACCACAGTTGATCCAAACAAGGCTGATTATGCATATGGTTTTGTATCTGCAGATTCTTTAAGTGCTGGCTTGTGGAGTAATTCAGAGCATGATGGTACTACTGCATCAAATACTGTTGGTGGTGGTGCTAAGAATACTCGCGTAGTGACTTCCGCACAACGTTTTGGTGCAGAAAATACGTTCGGATTATCAAGCGCAACATGGTATTATCATCGTAAAATTACTGATTCTAAGAAGAAAACATATACTCTTAGTGAAACTGATATGCCAAAAGCTGCTGTAGCAATTACTGGTGATGCTAACGAAGATGGTGTAGTTAACTGGGAAGATGGTGCAATTGCGTACCGCGATATTATGAACAATCCATACAAGAGTGAGGTTGTTCCAGAATTAGTTGCATGGCGTATTGCAATGAACTTTGGCGGTCAAGCTCAAAATCCGTTCCCCACAACTTTAGATAACGTGAAGAAAGTGGCGTTAAATACTGATGGTTTAGGTCAGTCAATTCTTCTTAAGGGTTACGGAAATGAGGGACACGATTCTGGACATCCTGATTACGGTGACATCGGTGCCCGTATTGGTGGTGCAAAAGATATGAATACCATGATGGATAAAGGTGCACAATATGGCGCACGATTTGGTATTCATATTAATGCTTCTGAAATGTATCCTGAGGCCAAGGCATTTAATGAGAATTTAGTACGCCGTAATGCCAATGGTGGCTTGTCGTATGGTTGGAATTGGATTGACCAAGGCATTGGTATTGATGGTGCTTATGACTTGGCGTCAAATTCACGTGTGCAACGTTTAGCTGATTTGAAGAAGCAAATTGGTGACCGTATGGATTTCATTTATCTTGACGTGTGGGGTAATTACACTTCCGGTGCTGAAGATTCATTAGAAACTCGCAAAATGTCAAAGATGATTAATGATAACGGTTGGCGTATGACTACAGAATGGGGGGCTGGTAACGAATACGATTCCACCTTCCAACATTGGGCTGCAGATTTAACATACGGTGGCGCAAAAATGAAGGGTCAGAATTCGCAAGTGATGCGTTTCTTGCGTAATCATCAAAAGGATAGTTGGGTTGGGGATTATCCATCATACGGTGGTACTGCAAACGCTCCGCTGCTTGGTGGATACAATATGAAAGATTTTGAAGGTTGGCAAGGGCGTAACGATTATGATGCTTATATCGCAAACCTGTTCACCCATAATGTTTCTACGAAGTTTATTCAGCATTTCAAAGTAACCCGTTGGGTGAATAGCCCAGTAGATCTCACTTCTGCATATGATACTTCAACAAATAATGGCAACGAATTTATTGAATTAAAAGACAATTTCGGAAATGTTGTAACTCTGATACGTGGTTCTAACAACGCTCAAGATGAACAGTATCGTCACCGTACTATCACTCTTAACGGTAAGGTTATTGCACAAGGTGCAGTAAATCGAGGGGATAATAATACTGGTGGTACAGAATCATACTTAATACCATGGCTTTGGGATGTTCAAACTGGCAAAATTGTTGAATCGAAGAATGAGAAATTGTATCACTGGAACACTAATGGTGGTACTACTACTTGGCAACTTCCAGATTCATGGACAAATCTTGCAAATGTAAAAGTATATAAGCTTACTGATTTAGGTAAAACAGAAGAAAGCATTGTACCTGTTAGTGCTGGTAGTGTTACTTTGACTGTAGAAGCGCAAACACCTTATGTTGTTTATAAGGGAGATACAACTCCAAAACAATTGCAAATTGCATGGAGCGAGGGCATGCATATTGTGGATGCTGGCTTTAATGGTGGTGTTGACTCCTTACAAGCAAACTGGACTAAGAAAGGTTCTGGGGAGGCAACTATTGCGAAAAGTCAGTTCAGCAATCCGATGCTGAAACTTACGGGAAGTGTTGCAGTTTCTCAAAAGATTACCGATCTGAGCACAGGTAAGCGTTATGCCTTGTATGTGGGCGTTGATAATCGTTCAGATGGTAAAGCTATTTTAGACTTAAGTGTTAATGGCAAAACCATCGCAAGTA
This sequence comes from Bifidobacteriaceae bacterium, assembly GCA_030530905.1. Lineage (GTDB taxonomy): Bacteria > Actinomycetota > Actinomycetes > Actinomycetales > Bifidobacteriaceae > Bifidobacterium. Next base: position 3,084 of record JAUMUB010000085.1, read on the forward strand.
ATTACACTAAGCGTAGTATTGCAAAGAATTATATTAAAGCCTATGCTCACAACACAAATTCTGCAACTGTTGATGGAAGTAGCTATTTCCAGCATATGTATGTATTCTTCGAGGCTCCAGATAATGGTGACGAAGTTTTGCTTACATTAAAACATCTTGGTGCAGGTGACGTGTACTTCGATGATGTTCGAGTTGTTGAGAATGCTTATACTGGCATCACTACTGACGATAAGGGGCAATTAGTATCCTTTGTGAATGATTTTGAGAATAATGCACAGGGTATTTGGCCATTTGTTGTTGGCGGCTCTGAAGGTGTTGAAGATAACCGCATTCATTTATCAGAACTACATGCACCATACACGCAAGCAGGGTGGGATGTAAAGAAAATGGATGATGTGCTTGGTGGTACATGGTCTGTTAAGGTGAATGGTTTGGTACAAAAAGGAACTATTCTATACCAAACAATTCCTCAGAATATCCGTTTTGCTGCAGGAAAAACATATAAAGTCTCATTTGATTATCAAAGCGGTTCTGATGATATTTACGCGCTCGCGGTTGGTCATGGAATGTTTGATCCAAAGAATATTCAGATACAGACTATTCCAAAAGCCCTAGGTACTACATCTAAGTTTGAGTTTGAATTAACAGGTAATGTTAATGAAGATAGTTGGTTTGGTATTATCTCAACTCGTAATGCTCCAGATCTTCAAGGAACTACTGATGCGGCTTCAAACTTTGGTGGTTACAAAGATTTCGTGCTTGATAATATTAAAGTCGAGCGTGTGCAATCGCAACAGCGTACAGAGAAAGATGTACAGAATAAATACGATGAACTAAATAGCACATACGATTCGAAGCTACTTGAATATAATGATGACGTTTATCGCACGTATATGTCTGTATTAGCTAAAGCAGATGCAATTCTTGAAAAGAAGAATCGTACTGATGATGATTTGGCTCGAGCTTATGATCTGCTTGCATCTCTTGAAAATTATATGAGTACAGCACCTGATAATAGCAGTAGCGATAAGTTTGATATTGCAACAAATCAGTATGCGATAACAACTGGAAGTGAGCAACCGCGTTCTGGTAAGGAAGGGCCGGCTGATTTTGCTCAGGATGGTGCAGAAGATACGTTCTGGCATACAGCATGGTCTGAAAATGCAGTGGGTAATGGTACATCATGGTATGAGTTCGTGTTGAATGAGCCTACCACTATTACTGGTTTGCGTTATTTACCTCGACCAGGCTCAATGAATGGTCGTATTACTCGATATAACGTGGATGTTACATTTGCTGATGATTCTACGAAGCGGATTATTACAGATGGTGAATTTACAACAGATATTGTTTGGCAGCGTGTGAAGTTTACTAGTCCACGTGATGCAACTGGTTCTCCAGGTGCTAGTAGTCGTGCTTTAAATAACGGTTTAGAAAATGTTAAAAAAGTTAGATTAACAGTTACTGGTTCTGCTGGAAATAGGTCGACTGAGGTTAATAAATTTGCGACTGCAGCAGAGTTGCGATTAACAACTCCAAAAGATGTTGAGTCTCCAACATTGGTTGCAGATAAGTCTGAGCTTAAAGATGTGTATGAGAAAGTACTATTGCTTAAGGAATCAGCATATACTCCGCAATCTTGGAATAATCTTAGTGCAACTATTAATGATATTAAAGCCGTACTTGATAATGATGATGCAACATTGAAGTCAGTTGCCTTGGCTGAAGAGAATCTAAATGCTGCGATGAATAGCTTGGTATTAGCGCCTGTTTCATCAGTACCTCCTGTGCTAGAGC
>JAUMUB010000086.1 GCA_030530905.1 Bifidobacteriaceae bacterium
AATGGCTGTAATATGTGGTGGTACATACTGATTTTTTTCGATTGTATCAATATTTTTTGCATAAGGCAGGAAAATCTTTACTTCAAATCCGCCTGAGATTTTTGAACCTGCTGAACATGTGCCATGGACTGCTTGTACGCGTTCCTGCATACCTATTAAACCATATCCTGACTTGTGTTCGTCAAGATTGGCGCTTGCGCCACGGCCATTGTCGCTTATGCTTAAGTGAACGCCTTGTGTGTCCCAATGTTCGCTTATGGTGGCGGTTACATTATTGCCAGCATATTTTCTAATATTGCTTAATGATTCTTGAACTGCACGATACGCAACGTATTGAGTCTGTAAATTTAATTGTTGGATTTGGGCGGTACCAGTTGAGTTAAAAATAATATTTTGCGTGGAGCTTGTATTTTGCGCTTGTTGTATGAGAGAAGCAATCTCATCATATGTGTGATTTTCATCTGTGTCGAACACGTTTAACAGCTGTTGCATATTATCACGTGTTTGTTTTGCTTGCTGAAGAATAGTGCGAATAATGTTATGAGCGATATGTGTATTATCTTTTCCCGCATATTTTCCCGCATCAGATTGAATAATAATAATCGACAAAGAATGTGCTACTACGTCATGCATATCACGTGCAATTCGAGCGCGTTCTGCAAGTTTAATGATTTCACGTTCTTTTTCTTCTGTAATGCTCAGTGTTTGATTGCGGGATTTAATGAGTTTTGCAGTGTCAATTTGTGTGCGCTTCCACAATGCGCTTATTAAACAAAGGAAGAGAATAAAATATATGATACTGGTAAAAATAATCAGGCTTTGTGTTAGCTGTATATTACAGTATCCAATTTGACTGTTGTTGGTTATATTGCAGTAGCTTTGTTGCGTTGTTGCAAATATAGATCCGTAAACAGAAACCCAGCTCATAGTAAATGCAGCGCATAATCCCATAAGAAGTGAGATGACGAAATACAGTTTATAGTATTTACATTTACGAACTATTAGCTCATAAAGAATAGGTACTGCAAATACGTCTGTGATAATAAATACAGAACCAAATATTGTTTGTAATAAAACGTTTATGATGAAAATATTTGCACAAAGAGTTGGCTTATATCTGCGCAACATAAATAAGAGAATGTTAATAATGTTGAAAATCTGCGTTTGTAATATTGTGTTTTCAAAAAGAAGTCCATCATTATTCGAGTTTGTCGCAAGTAGTGCGATAACAAGAATGCAAATGTCAAGAGGGTATAAGTACTGCTTACACCATTGCACAAATAAACGGAGATATTTCATAGTATTAAGATTATCTTGTGCTATCTAATATGCTATGAGCCTGTGGTATGAAATAGTAAACAAGTGGTATTGTGTATAAAAGATTATCGGTGTTGAAAGGTGTGAGCATGGCATTGTTGCATGAGTATTATGTGCCTGGTATGAACGTGAAAGATTATTCATCGACTGTTCCTTTGGACTGGTCTATGAACGTGCCAGGGCAGAGTGTGCAGGGTGAAACATTGCAGATTTTTTATCGAGTGCTTTGCGCGCCAGAACATGTTCATGACGACCTGCCATTATTAGTGTTTTTACAAGGTGGTCCTGGAGGTATGGGACCTAGACCTTTGAATCCTTCAAGTGATGGTTGGATTGCTCAAGCGTTACAACATTTCAGAATTGTACTTCCTGACCAGCGAGGCACAGGTAGGTCATCGTGTGTGCAAGCATCTAATATTGGTGATAGAGGAGATGCAAAAAATCAGGCATCATATTTGAAGAAGTTTTTAGCAGATTCAATCATCCGCGATTTTGAGCATATTCGCCTTACAGATTTTCATGGTAAACGTTGGGTAAGCCTTGGTCAAAGTTATGGTGGTTTTCTTACGCTTACATATTTGTCATTATTCCCACAAGCATTAATTGCTAGCTTTGTTACAGGTGGTATTGCTCATGTTCCAGCTGATGCTCAAGAAGTGTATGAGCATACTTTCCCTCGTATGAAAGCAAAATCGTTAGAGTTTTATCATCGCTACCCTCAGGATGTGAAAAGGATAGCAAAACTTGTTCAGCTTGTTCGTGACGGTCATGTGGTGTTGCCTAATGGTGAAGTAATGAGTGTGGAACGAATTCAAACCCTTGGTAGTGGTTTCGGTATGAAACCTGGTTTTGAACGTGTGCATTGGATGCTTGACACAGTGTTTGCTGGTGGTGATGGCGAGGTTTCGAATGTAACGGACGTGAGTGATGAGGGTAAAGCCTCTATGATGAATATGACAACCACCTCAGCATTGTATTGGCCATTACAGGAGCTAATTTATGCAAACGGTGAATTAGACAAGCCTATTGATTGGGCGGCTAATCGAGTTTACAATTCGATGCCAGAATTTAGCGTGGATTGTGAGCCACTGCTTTTTACTGGAGAAGCAATATTTCCTTGGATGTTTGAACAAGAGAAAGCATTACAACCGTTTGCTGGTGCAATGGACGTGTTAATGAATGATACTCATTTTGGTGTTATTTATGATGAAGCACAGCTTTTACGTAATGAAGTGCCATTGCAAGCTACCGTGTATGTGGATGATATGTACGTGGATTCCACACTGCAGTTGGATACTCTAAGTCGTGTTGGTAATTCTCACTATTGGGCAACTAATGAGTTTGAACATGATGGTGTGCATGGCAGTAAGGTGTTTAATCATATGTTCCAAGAGGCATTGCAGCGTGGTGATTTAGAAGAATTATTTACGAAATAATAAGTTTATGAGGTAAATATTTTTATAGAAAAGGGTAGCAATTATGATAGGTTTTATTGGATATGGTAATATGGCACAAGCAATTGTGCAAGGGCTTGTAGAACACGATGTAGTGCAAGCAAAAGATATTATTGCATGTGCAGCACATTATAATAAGCTTGAAGAGAATGCTAAAAAATACGGGATTATTCCATGTCATAGTGTGCAAGATGTTATTAATACAGCAGATGTAATTGTAATTGCAATTAAGCCATATCAGATTGAAAGTGTGCTAACACCTTTTGCTCAGCAGCTTGCTGAATCTAAAAAGTGTATTATTTCTTTAGCTGCTGGCTGGAATTTAGCTCAATATCAGAAGTTATTGGGGAATAAAGTAGCAGTACAATGCATTATTCCAAATACACCTATTGCTGTTGGCCGTGGAGTAGTGGTGAGTGAGGATGTGCATACATTATCTCAAGCCCAGCAAGATGAGTTTGAACGTTTATTTGGTTCAATTGCTCTTATTGAACGTGTCGATTCTGCTCATATGAATATTGCGATGTCTATTGCAGGATGCGCGCCTGCTTTTACGGACATGTATTTAGAAGCATTAGGTGATGCTGGTGTGAAGCATGGTTTGCAAAGACAAACTGCGTATCGTATTGCGGCAAAAATGATTGAAGGTGTTGGTGCTTTATATAGTGCAACTGGAAGTCATCCAGGGGTGATGAAGGACGCTGTTTGTTCCCCTGGTGGTACAACCATTAAAGGAGTTGCTGAACTTGAACGTCAAGGCTTTAGAGGTAGTGTAATTGCTGCTGTTGACGCTATTGAAAATGCGAAGTAAACGCGCTTTTAATATCGTAAGCCAATGATTATTGTGTCTGGCATATTATGCAATCGTAATGAATATTATGATAATTCAACGCTTGCGCAACATGATTTTTTCTAAAACGTCCGTCCTAACCTTAGACTGGAAATTATGTCTTTAACTATTGGAATTGTCGGATTACCTAATGTTGGTAAATCTACTATGTTTAACGCGCTAACACGTAATAATGTGTTAGCGGAAAATTATCCTTTTGCAACTATTGAACCTAACACTGGTATTGTTCCATTGCCTGATAAACGTTTACCAGTTTTAGCTAAACTTGCGCATACTGAAAATATTGTTCCTGCTACTGTTACATTTGTTGATATTGCAGGAATTGTAAAAGGTGCTTCAGAGGGTGAGGGTTTAGGTAATAAATTCTTAGCTAATATTCGTGAAGCAGATGCGATTTGTGAAGTCGTGCGAGCTTTTGAAAATGATGATATTTTGCATGTTAACGGGCGAGTTGATCCTGCTGACGATATTGAAACTATTAATACTGAGCTGATGTTAGCTGATATGCAAACTATTGAGAATGCTTTGCCTAAAATGGAGAAAGAGCTTCGTGGTAAGAAGATTTCGCAAGAGAGTGTAGATGCTGCTAAGGAAGCGTTGAAGATTTTGCAATCTGGTGAGACTATTGATCATGCGGCTAGTGAGGGTCGTATCAATAAGGAAGATGTGTATGATTTACACTTGCTTACTGCTAAGCCATTTATTTATGTTTTTAATGTAGATGATGATGAGTTAGCGAACGCTGATTTGCAAAAAAAGTTGAGTGAAAGCGTAGCTCCTGCAAAAGCAGTATTTTTGAATGCTCAATTTGAGGCTGAGCTTACAGAATTATCTGAAGAAGACGCTCGTGAAATGCTTGAAGATGCTGGCTTAGAAGAGTCTGGTCTTGATAAATTAGCTCGTGCTGGTTTTGATATTTTAGGATTACAAACATTCTTAACTGCTGGTGAGAAAGAAGTTCGCGCATGGCAGATTCATCAAGGATGGACTGCGCCTCAAGCTGCAGGTGTTATTCATTCTGATTTTGAACGTGGTTTTATTAAAGCAAGTGTTGTGTCATATGATGATTACGTTCAGGCTAATGGTTCGATGAATACTTTGAAAGAAGAAGGAAAGATTCGCCTCGAGGGTCGAGATTATGTGATGCGCGATGGTGATATCGTAGAATTCCACTTCAACGTTTAGAAATACAAAAGTTTTTCACTAAATCCCACATGTGTTAACAGTGTTTATGACACACATTGAACATATGTGGGGT
>JAUMUB010000087.1 GCA_030530905.1 Bifidobacteriaceae bacterium
AGCTTGGCTTTGGATTATGAGCATCATGCTGATTATTTACTTGTTAGTATCAATTCCACGTGGAGAATACGATTATGAGCAATAAAGAACTTAACTCAAATAAATCTCGTATTGCAACAGCAATTATAGCTGGTCTCACTGGTCTTATTTTGCTAGCATTGTTAGTTTTAGTTTTGTTGGTTCCTCCAATGTCCCTTCCAGTTGACGATGAGGTTCGCAACACTACCACAATGACGCAGACAGTTAAAACAATGCAGATGTATTCGTATTGTCCTGCGAAAATGGATTTAATTGATACAGCAGCATACGGTGATGTGCAATATAGTCCAAGTAAGGGCAATATTACTGCTTCTTCACGTAGTTCTTTATTTGGCTCAGTGTATGAAACTCAGGTTTTTCACACTGGTGACATGAATTCAGAAGTTCAGAAGATTAATAATTCACAGAATATTGATGATGATAATATTGCTACTGAGACTAGTGATGTGAATGATCATAGTTTGATTTTACACACACGTCTTATTGATGCAGTTTCAGGTACTGGTGTTGCGTCTTCTGTTGCTTCTTGGGCTACTGAGGGAGACTTGCAAGGTTTATCTGCTTCGAGCTGCCAGCCGGTAAGCCTACGTCAATATTATATGATTCCAAAGAATGTGGAAGGTAACTCGTACCAGCTTATTGTTGCGAACCCTTCTGCAAAGGCGACAAGTATTAATATTCGCGTGTGGGGTAGTAGTCAAGCTGGTGAATTAACTCCAGCTAATAGTAGTACGTTTGTAGTGAATGCTCATAACGAGGCCAAGCTGAATATTTCTGCTGCAGCAACAAACCAAGATGGCCTATTTGTTAGCGTAAACAGTAATGATACGCCTGTAGCAAGTGTGGTTCGCGGTATTCACGTAGATGGTGTGACGGCGAATGGTAATGATTATATAACTCCTGTTGCAGCTATTAAAAGTCCTGTTATCACAGGCATTTCATCAGGTGATTCTTTAAGCGCCTATTTTTATGCATCAAAGAACGTGTCAGCTCGCTTGTATTGGCTTACTACTCAAGGTCGCCTTGACGCTGGAAATGTAGCTATTAGAGCTCATAAGGTTGCTATTAAATCTATTGATAAAGTTCCTGATGATGCTCAAGCGCTACTAGTTGATAGTCAGAATGTTAACGTGTATACTGCGGCTCATATTGAACAGTCAGGTAAAGATAATACTAAAGATTTTGCTGTTATTAACGGTAAGAACAGCGTTAATTCTGGTGCTTTGAGTATTCCTGATAACACTTCTGGAGACTTGATTTTTGCTAATAACAGTAATAATAATGCGACTGCGGTGTTACATTCATATAATTCGGAAGGTACTGAGCTTAAGCGAAAAACTATTCAACTTGATGCATATGCAACCACTTCAATTAAGCTTTCAGACTTAGGTGACAATATCGCCGCTGTGATGCTTGATTCAAACGAGCATATAAGTTGGACGCTTCGACTTTCGCAGTCTGATGTGGAACAAGCAGAGGTTGCTGGAGTGGCAGTTATTATGCCAACTTCTTTTGTAATGCAAAGCGAAGAGGTTGTGACTAAGCCAGATTCAACTATTGTGCATTAACCGTACGTGTTAGGCATGAGCATTTATTAGTTATGTTTGATGGAATTATTTTATTCAAAAAAGCTTGGATCAGTATCGTAGAGTTTTGCTAATTGCAAAATAATCTCGTTGTGAATTAAATACTGCAATTCTATTCGTGTTTCACTATGATTTTGTATTGGTAGCCTGTACAATACAATTCGTGCTGGAATTCCATGGGATTTATTAAAGCTCTGTGAGAATGTGATAGTATTGGATTCCCACGGCATAGGAGATGAAGGGGGTACATCTTCAACCGCAAACTGAATGTTGGTAACGTATTTTGGAAAACGGTGTGATAATTGTCGAACTTGTGAGGCGATAATGTCGTCAAATAAACCGTTTTTTGTTCGATACCTTGGCAGACGCGTACCAAACATTGGTGTGCGAGGACCGCGCCCATGTCGGTCACGAAAAACTTTTTGATTCCAAGGTGTTTGAGGCATATATATAACCATATGACAAGACGTGGGCAATAGGATACACTAGTATACGTTTATGAAGGTAGCCCTACTGATGAATTATTGTGAGGATTGTGATGAGTGAGGTAATCATTACTGAATATAATGATGCTCATGCGCAAGCTATTTGTAAAAAATCAAGCGTATTAGCGTTTGATTTAGATGGTACTCTTGCTTCTTCTCGTCAGCCTATGAGTGATTCTATGGCTCAAGTTTTTGCTGTAATTACTCAATTCGTGCAGGTGGCAATAATAACTGGCGGCAGGCTTGCATTAGTCCATTCTCAGATTTTAGATAAAATTATTCCTTTGCAAGCTAATGTTGCTCATTTGCATCTTATGCCCACAAGTGGTTCATCATACTATGTGTGGGGCGATGGCGATTGGACTAGTGTGTATGAGTACAATATTCCAAAACATGAGCGTGAACAGGTGATTGCTTCAATTAACAAACATGCTCACGATTTACATTTAGATGAAGATAAATCTTGGGGTGTGCGCATTGAGGATCGCGGTAGTCAAATTACGTTTTCTGCCTTAGGTCAGGACGCTCCTTTGAGTGTGAAAGAGACTTGGGATGTTGACGGGGGAAAACGTATTCCTTTAGTTGAACGTTTAAGAAAGGAATTTCCTTCCTTAGAAATTCATGTTGGTGGTTTAACAAGTGTTGATATTTCTTTACGAGGAATTGATAAACAGTTTGCGATACAACAGTTAGCAAAGCATATTGGTTGTGAAACTTCGCAGATTACTTTTTTGGGTGACCGCATGAAAATTGGTGGGAATGATTATCCTGCCGCTGTTGCTGGAGCGCGTGTAATTCACGTAAATAATCCTGATAATACGCTTGAATTATGTAAGAAGATTTTAGAATATTATAAGTCGCAGGATTAGAGCAGTATTGCATATTTACACATTTGCATAATATCTTTTATTTTTATATCTGTTTGGTGCATGATCTATTTATGATTGCACTATTTTTAATACTCTGTTCGCTGATTATGCAAGTTCTTTTTCCACGTGGGTGTGCTGGCTGTAATATGCCTGATGAAATTATTTGCGAACAATGCTGTGAAGATTTTAAACAGCATACCGTAAGAGAATTACCGTACCCTATTCTTGTTTGCGGTAAATTTAACGAAATAACACGGCGTATTATTCTGCGTTGGAAAGATCATAATGATGCAGCATGTACTAGTATATTAGCCTTATTATGTGTGCAATTATTGCAGATGAGCAATTGTTTGTCATTAGCTTCGCGAATTATTTTCGTACCTGTTCCTTCTTCGAAAATGGCTTTGCGTAAGCGTTTTGGAAGATGGCATACCAAAGAATTGGCTGTGTACGTTGCGAAACTACTGCGAAATCAAGGCTATGATGCGAGGGTAGAGGTGTTATTGAGGTTTTCTAGAGCAGTTAAAAAATCGGTGACTATGCGTAGTAGTAGTAGGATGAATCGCTTGCATAACAATATTATTGTTAACACGCCAAAACAGTATTCTTCACTACAATCAGTTCAATATTTTGTGCTAGATGATGTGCTTACCACAGGTTCAACAATGCAACAATGCGTTAAAGCTTTAAAGAATAATGGGATTAATAGCGTGGGACTAGTAATAGTGTCCACATAAGCTTGAGAATTGGGTCCGAATATACTTATTTTTCAAAAATATGATATTTAGGAATGCGAATCTCAAAATCAACGCCACGCTTATCATCCACAACACGTACACTGCCGTTATGAAGTTGAGCTGCCCAACGAGCAATAGATAAGCCTAAACCTGTACCGCCAGAATGAGTTCCTGGACCAGTTTTACCTTTTACGTATCGGCGGAATATGTCGGAGCGTTCTTCAGCTGAAATCTGAGAACCAAAATTAATAACATTAGTAATAACCATGGCAGTATTACTGTCATATTGTGTCTCGATAAGAATTTCGCTGCCATCTTCAGAATGTTTTAAAGCGTTCGCAATAATATTAGTAAAAAGCTGCCGTAAACGATTCTGATCTCCTTCGATAACAATATCTTCGGGTACATTTAGATCAATAGAATGCCCATGACCTCCATCAGCTATTTCTAAAGGCTCAATAGTGTCGTTAAGGAAATCGTAAAAGTTGAATGATTCAATGGTTAAGCTTGCAGCTCCTGCTTCGATTCGTGATAAATCAAGAAGAAAAGCGATAAGATCTGAAAGATGATTTGTTTGCTGCACTAATGATTCCAAATTAGCAGCGGTAGGAGGTGTAACTCCGTCAGCAAGGTTTTCTAACATTGCGCGCTGAGCTGAAACAGGCGTGCGCAGTTCGTGGCTAACATTCGCAATCATATCAGCACGCATCTGATCCGCGTGCTGCAATTCTTCAGCCATCTCATTAAAAGCGCGTGCTAACTGTCCGATCTCATCATTACTGTTCGTTCCCACATTAATGCGAGCCGTGTAATTACCTTCAGCCATTGCTTCTGCAGCATCACGCATTTGATGAAGAGGGGTGATGAAATTATGTGCAAAAATGTTGGTAATAAGCAATGCAACGATTAGAGAAATTAGAGCAGCAAAGTAAATATTATCTGTAAAAAAAATGATAATTCTAGTGAAAATAAAAGATAATATTGTTGCACTAACAATAAGAATGCTTAATTCGACTTTTAATGAGGAGAATAAACCAATAGGGCGACTAGATGTTTTAAAAAATCCTAGTCGCCTTATTTTTCTTTTTAAATTGTGAAACA
>JAUMUB010000088.1 GCA_030530905.1 Bifidobacteriaceae bacterium
TAATTTTCTGTTCCACTAGTAGTTGCTGCCTGCGATGATGGAACAAACACAAAAAGCATAAAAGCACTTAATATGAAACATAAACTTTTCGTAATGTTATGTTGTATAGTTCTCATATTTCTCTCTTTAAAATATTACAAAAAACATTATCGATTGTATCAAGCCTCATATTTTGTTAAAAGAAAAACACACTATAAGTAAACTACTTACAATAACCACAATTTATAAAATTGTTGCAAAATCAGCAAAAATTGTTGTTTTTTAATGAAGAATATAATAAAGAAATATAAAAAATATCAAATATTAGACAAACCGTAAAAACTATCATTAAAGAAAAATGTGTGCAATATCACGTTTAAAATAAATTATTTACTACATTTTTTACATAATTAAATGAATATTATTTATATAAACTCAATTCTTTAACAGCACTTGAGCTTGGCAGGCTAAGCCTTCACCATTACCAGTCCAACCCATACCGTCAGTTGTGGTTGCGGTAATTGAAACAGGGGCATGAAGAATTTCAGACAAAATTTGTTGTGCTTCCTCACGGCGTTGTGAAATATGCGGACGGTTGCCAATAATAATAATGCTCGCGTTTTGCACACTCCATTTATTTGCTTGCAATAACGCCACCACTTCAGCAAGCATTATTTTTCCACTCATTCCAGCTCCGCGTGAATTCTTACCCACGCCAAAAACTGTTCCAATATCACCTAATTGAGCGGCACTAAGCAATGCGTCTATTAGCGCATGAATAGCAACATCGCCATCGGAATCCCCTTCGATCCCTTGCCCATCCCACTGCAAGCCAGCTAACCATAAAGTTTTTTTTGTATTTAACGAAAACTTATGAGCATCAAAACCAATGCCTGTACGAAGAGTACAGGCATATGATGATGAAATGTTAGCAATAATATTACTCAACTCTTCTTAGCCTTTTTTGCTTTTTTCTCATTAGCAAGACGAGCCAAAGTGTCTGTCACAGGCTCTTCTGGAGCACTTGTGTGATACTCCTCATCTCCAGCTTCAGGCTCAAGATAGCCAAGATTTACATCAAGCAAACGTTGTGCATTCTCTTCGTCTAAATCCTCTGACAATGCAATTTCAGAAGTGAGAATACCGCGAGCGCGAACAAGCATACGTTTTTCGCCTGCAGACAAACCGTGTTCGTCTACGTCGCGCTGAGATAAATCCCGCACTACTTCAGCAATTTGGTTTACATCGCCTGTGGCAATTTTTTCAACATTGAGTTTATAACGACGAGACCAATTCATTTCTTCTTCAACAATTGGTGTGCGTAAAATTTTAAATACTTCAGCTACTTCTCGTCCGTCAACAATATCACGAATACCAACTTTTTTAATATTATCCATAGGGACATTAATTACAAGACTGTCTGCTGACAAGACTCTAAGCTGTATATATTCGCGAGAAACCCCTTTTATAGTTCTCTCTGTAATTGCCTCAACTTTTGCCGCGCCATGTCGTGGATACACGACCATATCGCCGACTTTATAGCACATACAGCCTCCGTGAATAGATAAAAATAACCCATTCAATTATGCCAGTATGTATTGACTTATTTAAACCGTTGTATCTGTATAAAATAATATTATTTTTAGGGTAAAATAATTACAATGCAAATTCTATTAGTACAACAATGAACTTGTTGTCTTTATTAAAATTTTCAATAATTACGACACTACTTGAAAAAAAATATTTTTTTATATGAACTTAGTATTATGCTATAAATATGAAGAAGATTACATTTCAGCAAGTAGTACCTGATATATCAGTTGAACAGCAGGTTTTAGAGCAAGTATCCAACGGCGAATACTACAACCCTCATGATGTGTTAGGCGCACACCTGCACTCTTTTGAGAATAATCCAGCGGTAACCATACGAATATTACGCCCGTTTGCGAAAACTGTGGAAATTCAAACTACCACGGCAGCATATGAAGCTCATCATGAATATAATGGCGTATTCACGTGTACTTTTGCTTTAGACAAAGAAGCTGTTCCCGAATATCGTGTGAAAACAGTGTATGAAGACGGAACTAGCGTTATTGAGGACGACTGTTACCATTATTTACCGCAAATCGGCGAAGTAGACGAATACTTATTTGCACAAGGTCGACATGAGCAGTTGTGGAACACTTTAGGCGCGCATACTAAAACTTTCACAGACGCTATTGGAACGGTTGACGGAACTGCGTTCACACTTTGGGCTCCAAACGCACATGCTGTTAGAGTTGTTGGTAATTTTAACGGCTGGAATGGTAAAACTCATGCTATGCGTTCTTTAGGAAGCTCTGGTATCTGGGAGCTATTTATTCCTGGCGTACACTCAGGCGATGTTTACAAATATGAGATTTTAAACGCGCAGAATAAGTGGGTTATGAAAGCTGACCCAATGGAAAGCTATCATGAGATTCCACCTGCAACAGGGTCTCGAGTATTCAAATCTCGGTTTGAATGGCAGGATGAGGATTGGTTGAAACAGAGGACTTCTTGTGATCCTCATCAGCAGGCAATCAGCGTTTATGAGATTCATGCTGGAAGTTGGAACACTTCGGTAAAGAATTACCGTCAGCTCGCCGATGAACTTGTGAACTACGTATCCAAAGAGGGCTTTACTCACGTTGAATTCATGCCATTAGCACAACATCCTTTTAACGGTTCATGGGGCTATCAAGTCACAGGATATTATGCTGTTGACTCACGCTTAGGCAATCCTGATGATTTCAAATATTTAGTTAATAAGCTTCATAACGCTGGTATTGGTGTGATTATGGACTGGGTTCCAGCACACTTCCCTAAGGACGAATTTGCGTTAGGTCGTTTTGACGGAACTCCATTGTACGAGGATCCAGACCCTACTAGAGGCGAGCATCCTGACTGGGGCACATACATTTTCAACTTCGGCAGACGTGAAGTTCGCAACTTCCTCGTAGCAAACGCTAACTTCTGGTTGCAAGAATACCATGTTGACGCTTTGCGAGTAGATGCTGTTTCTTCAATGCTGTACTTAGACTACAGCCGTGAGAATGGCCAGTGGCATCCTAATATTTACGGCGGTCGAGAAAATCTTGAAGCAATCGACTTCTTAAAAGAAGCAAACGCTACAGCATACAAGAATAATCCTGGCATTATGATGATTGCTGAAGAGTCCACAGCTTTCCCTGGTATCACTGCTCCAACAAGTGAGAATGGAATTGGTTTTGGATTAAAGTGGAATATGGGTTGGATGCACGATACTCTCGAGTATCTTAAAGAAGACCCGATGAATCGCAAATATCATCATGATCAAATTACATTCTCCATGGTGTACGCATACAGTGAGCATTACATTCTTCCGATTAGTCACGACGAAGTAGTTCACGGCAAGGGTGCATTGCTTGCAAAATTCCCTGGTGACGATTGGAAGCGTTTTGCAACTGTTCGCACCTTGTTTGCATACCAATGGGCACATCCTGGTAAGAAACTGACATTCATGGGTAATGAGATTGCTCAGTATACAGAATGGAATCAGGATAGCTCGATTAACTGGGATTTGTTGCAAGATCCTCGACATCAACAAATTCAAACTCTTGTTGCTGACTTAAACACCATGTATAAAAATAAGCCTGCATTGTGGAGTGATGATTTTACTCCTCACGGTTTTGAATGGCTCACATCTGATGACGCAGACCATAACACGCTGAGCTTTATGCGTGTTGGATTGAACGACGAAAAAATCGTAGTCGTAGTAAACTTCTCAGGCGAAGCATGGCAAGACTATCAGGTTCCACTACCAAACGGTGGAAAATGGCGAGAAATACTCACAACTGACGATGCAAAATACGGTGGTTCTGACATTCACAATGGCATTTTGACAGCCGATGAAGTACCATATCATTCTAGACAGTATTCTACAAGAATAACAGTTCCGGCACTGGGAGCAGTATTCTTAGAACCAGTAGAATGAAAGAGGTTAATGTATGCTTCCTAATAAAACTATGCAAAACGCAGAAAAAACTATTCTAGTTGTTGAAGATGAACCTGATTTAGCAACTGCAATAGCTCAGCGTATTAGCGCACGAGGATGGAACGCACGCGTAGCAAGTGATGGCGCAACAGCTGTTAAAGCGGCAAAAGAATTAAAACCTGATTTAATTATCATGGATATTATGCTTCCGGTAATGGACGGTATTGAAGCCACAAAAAGAATTGTTTCCACACAAGCAGTTCCAGTGCTAATGCTTACCGCTCGTGACTCTGAAACCGATAAAATTCGCGGTCTTGGCTCTGGTGCTGATGATTATATGACCAAGCCGTTTTCCGTACGTGAGCTTATTGCTCGATGTGAAGCCTTATTCCGTCGCATTAACCGTGCTGCAGAAATCGCAAAGAACATTGAGAACGAGAAGAAACTTGAATTTGGTTCAATTATTATCGACCCTCAGCAGCGTTCTGTAACAGTTAATGACGAAGCCGTGCATTTAACTCCAACTGAATTTGATTTATTAGTCACTTTAGCTCGCAAGCCACGAACCGTTTTCAAAAGAGAAACTTTACTCGCAGAAGTATGGGATTGGCCTGATGCTTCAGGAACGCGTACTGTAGACTCTCATGTGAAAGCATTACGCCACAAGCTTGGCAACAAGGTTATCGAAACAACACATGGTGTTGGATATTCTTTCGAACCACCTGAGGACGTGAAGGAATAACCTGTAATAA
>JAUMUB010000089.1 GCA_030530905.1 Bifidobacteriaceae bacterium
TGCTTCACCTAGTATTTTTATATATCACATGAAGTATTTTTATGCAGATATTTCCTGCTTATAAGAGTATGAATGATAACAACGAATAAGTTTGCGAAAATATTACGTAACTAGTAATTGTTATTATTAAAAAATTTGATTTCCTAAATATACAGTAAGCGCTTGTTTGAAATCTTTACGTCTACGGCGTGACACTGCAAGATTTGTTCCATCGGTCATAGTACAAGATAAGGCGTCAATCGAATTTACGTATTTGAGATTTACGATATAGCAACTATTTGAAACGAAAAAATTTTTAGGCTCTAGCAACGGTACTAAATTTTTGAGCGTTCCATTGAATTCGTAGCGTGCATTAAATGCATGAACAATGATTTTATGTTTTATGCTTTCAATATAAAGAATATTGTTGAGTAGTACTTTGGTAACTACTCCATTAATAGTAAATGTAAGAGCATCGGTGGATTCTATCTGCTGTTTTCTCTGAATACACTTATCCATTTCATGCGCAAGTGCGTTATACGGAACTGGTTTCACTAGGTAGCTTAAAGCGTTTACTTCATAACCTCGAATTGCGTATTGTGACATATTTGTGACAAATAAAATCATCACCTGCGAATCAATATTGCGAATTGCTTTTGCTGTGGTAAAACCGTCTTGAGCGCCCATCTCTACATCAAGCATGATTAAATCGTATTGAGGAGAATATTTGTGAAGTAGTGCTTCTCCAGAATCAAATTCAGCAATATCGATGGAAATATTATGCTCATCAGCGTACTGATTAAGTAAGGTGATTAAATGCTCGCGCATTGGCGCTTCGTCATCAGTAATTGCCACTCTACAATGAAGAGATTCCATAATAATTACAACCTTACTTTACTTTCAATATTACTATTATAAAGCTGTTTGAATATCAGCGCGTAAGTAAACCATTTATGCAGCATAAATGACGGTTTATGCCTGCAAATCGTATGTGCGTATAAATACATTGTTTAATAGTAACTATATACATTATTGTGCAGTGTGGCATGAAAGGTGGTACATGTGAGCAAGGTTGAAGATCTTTCTGTTCAAGAAAAAGCATTGTTACTTTCAGGTGCTTCTGAATGGGATTCTCGTTCTAATAAAAATGCACAAATTCCAAGTTTTGTGATGAGTGATGGGCCACATGGTGTGCGTCGTCAAACTGGTGAGGGTGATCATTTAGGGCTAGGCGCATCAAAACCTGCAACCTGTTTCCCTCCAGCAAGTACACTTGCGAATTCGTGGGATGTGAATTTGGCAAAAACAGTAGGAGAAGCTTTAGGTAAAGAGGCTCACGACTTAGATGTAAACGTGTTGCTTGGTCCTGGCATTAATATTAAACGCGATCCACTTTGTGGTAGAAATTTTGAATATTATTCAGAAGATCCGCAATTAGCAGGTCGGATTGCTGCTGGATTTGTACAAGGTGTGCAGAGCAATGGAATTTCAGCATGTCCAAAACATTTTGCAGTAAATAGTCAGGAGCTACGTCGTCTTGCATCTAACTCTGTGGTTGATGAGCGTACTATGCGTGAGATTTACTTGACTGCATTTGAAATTGTGGTGAAGCAGGCTCGTCCTTGGGCATTGATGAGTGCTTATAATCAGGTGAATGGCGTATATGCTCATGAGAATGCTCATTTGCTTACAGAAATTTTGCGTAAAGAATGGGGATATGACGGAGCTGTTATCTCAGATTGGGGTGGCTCAAATTCAGCTAAATCTGCTGTTGAGGCGGGTGGAACTTTGGAGATGCCTTCTCCAGGTTATACGTCTGTTCCAGAAATTGTTAAAGCAGTTGAAAAAGGTGAAATAAGTGAGCAGGCGTTAAATAAGCGCGTATCCGAAATTGAAACCTTAGCTCAGCGAACCAAAGTTGAGGGGGTGGGGCGTGAAGATGTCCTATCTCCAGAAATTATTGCGAAACATCATGCTTTAGCAAAAGAGATTGCACAACAGTGCTTCGTGCTTTTAGAGAATCGCGATAATACTTTACCTTTGCAAAAGGGTTTGAATATTGCAGTTGTTGGCGATTTGGCAAGAGATACTCGTTATCAAGGCTCTGGTTCTTCAAAGGTTAATGCGACTGTGCAAGAGAATATTCTCGATATTTTAGAAAAATCACAATATTTAAATGTTGTCGGATATGCGCAAGGCTACGATCGTCAAGGTGGCGAAAGCGCAGCTTTAATTAACGAAGCAACATCTTTAGCTGTTCGCAACGATTGTGATGCAGTGGTGGTAGTTGTTGGCTTGGATGAGCAAAGTGAATCTGAGGGCTTAGACCGTTCAGCCATGAAACTCTCTGATGTTCAAAATAAGTTGATGAAGCAATTAGTGAATATTGGAAAACCAGTTGTTGCTGTGCTTATCTCGGGTTCACCAGTTGAAATTCCATGGGCTGATGATGTGCAAGCTCTTGTATATATGGGATTAAGTGGTCAAGCTGGAGCAAGTGCATTGCACAGTGTGCTTATTGGCGAAGTCAACCCTTCTGGTCATTTAAGCGAATCATGGGCTTATCGTTATGACGATTGTCCAACAGCCGGTAGATATCCCGCTGAAGTAAGAGATTCTTTGTACAAAGAAGCGTTGTTTGTGGGATATCGTTATTACGCTACAGCTGATATTCCTGTGCGCTATCCATTTGGTTATGGTTTGAGCTATGCCAAGTTCACATACAGTGATATTGTGATTTCACGTGAAACCGTTAAATTTACTATTACGAATACTTCCGATGTGGACGGCGCAACCGTAGCTCAACTGTATGTTCATGCTCCAAATGGCGTGCTTCGCCCAGTTCGCGAACTTAAAGGTTTCAAAAAAGTATTCCTTAAAGCTGGTGAGTCACAAGAAGTAAGTATTGATTTTGACGAATACACCTTCAGGCATTTTGATGTGACCACAAATACTTGGCAAATTCAAAATGGTGAATGGCAGATTCTTATTGGTGAAAATGTTGAAGATATCGATTTGCAAAGTTCACTAACTATTACTGATGGCGTTGATATTGCAGAAAATGAAGCAGCTAATTCACACTATGCAAAGGGATTAGTAAAAGAAGTCACTGATGCTGAATTCCAGGCATTATTTAATGGCACATATGATAATTGCATTACTCATGAAAAAGATTATTTTGATAATAATGATCCAATTTCATCATGGGTACGTTCAAAGAGTGTATTCACTAGAATTGTGGCCAAGGTTCTTATTAAGCGTGAGCGTACACTGCGCGTACGAAATGGTTCACCTGATTTAAATACGTTATTTGTGTTAAATATGCCTCCGCGTGCAATGGTGAAAATGTCACAAGGCATGGTTGATTCGCATATGGTAGATGCACTTGTGCGTATTGCTAACGGACACACATTTAAAGGATTAGGTGACTTAATAAAAGCGTCAGTTAAAAATATTTCTGCACGAAAGCGATTAGCGAAGGAGCTATCACAGTATGAGTAGTAACAATAAGGTATCAAATAATGTGGTAAAGCGTTGGATACAAGAGCATCCGAATATTTGGGAATTTATCGCATTTAATGTATTGTCAAATATTTCTACTATTTCACGTTTTATGATGGCGTGGATTGGAACGTATATATTTATTTCAACATTGCATATTACGCAACCATTTTCATTCTTGATTTTTGATTATTCAAATGAGAATTCTGGTGGATTGGGAGGATTTCTTACCTTCCTTATCGCAGAAATTATTGCTCAAATAGTTAACTTCATTGTACAAATGAAACTCGTATTCAAATCAAATGCTGCTGTGCAAGAAGCTGCAGGCAAGTATGCGATTTTAGCGATAATTATTATTGTGGTAAGCCTTGTACTTCCAGGGTATATTATTAATCTTTGTGTTGCATCTGGCATGACTACAGAATTATCGGCGACAGTGGCTTCATTGGTTAATACATTGTTGGCTGTTGTGGTAAGTTATCCAATCCTAAAATTCTGGATTATGAAGAAATAAATCTCGACTACTTATAAGTTTCTAATATCTCCCACTATCAACCAGTGGGAGATATTTTTTCTTCTGAAAATATTCAGGTAATTTTAAGATTGACAATATACTGTGAGACCATGAATAAAACGGTGCAAGTGCATGGTCATATGAATGGTTTGAAAACAACATTGTTGTTTAGTTTGATGTGGGCTGTAATTATGCTTGTGTGGTTTTTCACAGGCGCAAGCTCCTCCACTCTTATTTTCTATATTATTTTTGGACTCGGCACCACATTTTTCTCTTATTGGTTTTCAGATAAACTTGCAATAGCATCAATGGGTGCGTATGAGGTGAGCGAGCAGGAAGCTCCAATGTTATATCGTATTGTTCGTGAATTATCATCGCGTGTGGAAAAACCAATGCCACGTATTTATATTGCGCCAACAAGGAGTCCTAACGCTTTTGCAACAGGCAGAAATGAATATCATGCTGCAGTATGTTGCACAGAAGGATTATTAGAAATTCTTAATGAGCGTGAAATTCGTGGCGTATTAGGTCATGAGCTTATGCACGTATACAACCGTGATATTCTCACCTCATCTATTGCCTCTGCCATGGCTTCTGTTATTACGTATTTAGGTTATTCGCTCATGTATTTTGGTGGTGATGAGCGTGATCGCGATAATGGTGTAATAGGTGCGATTGGCATGTTGTTAAGTATGATGCTTGCGCCAATTGGGGCAT
>JAUMUB010000090.1 GCA_030530905.1 Bifidobacteriaceae bacterium
AAGATGGCAAACTATTTGGTATTCATATTGAGGGTACTCGTAGTCCTGATGGCCGTTTGTATCGAGGTCATACTGGCGCGGCACGTTTAGCTTTTGAAACAGGTTCACCAATTATTCCTGTGGCAATTATTGGTACTGATAAGATTCAGAAACAAGGTCAAGTTTGGCCTGACGAGGGTAAAACAACTGTTATATATGGTGCGCCTATTGAGGTTGAGAAAGTTTCTTCAGATAAGGTTACTCATGAAATGCTTCGTGAGCTTACTGACCGCGTGGTGAATGCTATTCAAGCTATGAGTGGTCAAGAATATGTTGATGAGTATGCTCAAAGCTATAAACAACGTCTTAAAGAGCAGGAACAGAAAGCTGAGAATCAGGAGTAGAGCGAGTTGTTTTCGCTTGTTAAGGTTATGATTGTATAAGGGGATTTAATCCGTCTTTCAAATTATGTATGATATATGCATATCTAAGGGGTGCGCTGAGCGCACCCCTTAGTGTTTTATACATTTATTAAAGCAATATTTATCGAAGTTTAATTGCATTCATCATCGCTATGATATAAACCTGTTCATATTCTACTTTTGTAAAAAGAAACTATAACAACTTTTAAGCCCTCACAACAACATAATGTCGTGAGGGCTTATCGATTAATTTGCGTGTTTAGCGTTAATAATAGACGTATATGCTTTTCTTACACCACAGTTAGTGTTATGACAGTAGGGTTGCCGCTTGTGTCACGCAAACGCACCTGTTGATTAGGGTCAGGGGATTGCAAACGAACAACATGCATCCAATCACCAAGTGGGGCAGTGATATTCACTTTAAATCCAAGATCTTCTAAAGTTTTCTTAGCTGTGGAAGTGCTTTGACCGCGCACATCAGGTAATAACACTGTTTGTGGTCCTTTAGAAATCACCACATTTACAGTGTCTTTCCAATGCAGGTCAGTGCCAGCTTTTTGCTGAGTAGAAATGACATCACCTGCGTTAACAGTATCGCTAAACTCTTCCGTATAATTCGCTTGTAAATGCAAGGAGTCCAAAGCTTGCTGAGCTTCTTCTTTGCTTTTACCCACAATATCAGGCATTTTTACAGGCATTAAACCTTTTGAAAGCGTGATAGAAATAGACTCATTATGGTTGAGTGTCGTGCCAGGCTCTTGCGAAATAGTTAATAATGCGCCAGAAGGAATATCTAATGAATACTCATCATGTGCCTCATCGTGTGTCACATTACTAAATCCAGCATTCTTTAACGCTTGTAGCGGATTCTTACCATTTTCACTTTGAGAATCTTTAATATCGCTTGGAATTGTTGCTTGCTTAACACCTTTAGAAACAACAACTTGAACTTTCTGCTGAGAGCGTTTAGAAACATGCGCGCCAACAGTAGCAGGATTAGTGCTGATAATCTTGCCTTGTGCCACAGTATCACTGTAATCTTCGCTAACAGTGTATGGAATACCAGCAACATCAAGTGTGCTCTTGTATGACGACCATGGAACATTCGTAATGGTACAAGCAGTGTTCTGCTTACAAATGAGTTCAGCAGGATTTGGCATAGTCCAATAGCTTCCAGGGCCTAGGAAATACCACCACGCGCCAGCGCCTGCGCCACTAAGCAAAAGAATCATGATAATAACTGTTGCAACAATTTTCTTTGCACGAGAACGCTTCTTTTTATCAGACTGATTTTCAATATCGGAGCGCGAATCGTGAGCATTATCTGCAACAGCACTAATTACTTCGGTGCGCATACTATTATCAGAATTATCGCCAGTAGCTGTAGGAATAGCTTGTGTGAGCTGAATACCATTGTTTGAAATAAGCTGAGTGCGCTCATCATATTGTGATTGGTTTTCACTAAGCGAATCGCTATTACTTATTGGTATAGCAACTGTTTCGTCATCTGTCTCACCATTATTTTGTGAATTAGAATCGTGAGTATTTGCTGAAATATCCTTAGCTAAAGCCTGTGTTTGCGCTATGCCATGTGGTACTGCGCTAAGCAGTGTACTATTCTCAGCAAAATATTGATAGGAAAAATCTTTTACTGTAAGATTCGCGCTAATTTGCTGTAGTTCTTGCAAAGCCTCAGAAGCGTTCTCTGGCCATAATTGCGCATTACGCGATGTAAGCTGAGCAATAAAATCAGCAATTGATGGGTTAATTTCAGTACAGACAGTTTGTACTGATGGTACATCTTCATGAACATGCTTGAACACAACAGTAACAGGGTTATCACTTGCAAATGGTATGCCACCAGTAAGCATTTCCCACGCAATAATGCCAACAGAATATAAGTCACCTTGCGCTGTTGCAATATTATTCTCTATAGTTTCTGGAGCTAGGTAAGAAGCAGTTCCTAGTAGCATACCTGTAGTAGATAAGGTTGCTTGAGAAACAGCTTTTGCAAGGCCAAAATCAGTGATTTGCACGTGACCGCGCTCATTAATAAGAATATTTTCAGGTTTAATATCGCGATGAACAATATTTAAATTATGAGCTGCCTCAAGACCACTGAGAATTTCAGAGATTATACGAATAGTTTCACGTACGCTAAAAGTGTGATTCTGGTTTATCTCATAGCGAAGATTTACGCCATGAACGTATTCCATGACAAGATAATCATAACCCTCATATTCGCCTGTATCATAAACTTGTACTACATGAGAGTTCGCTATTGCTGCAGCAGATTTCGCTTCGCGCTTAAACCGTTCTATAAACTGTTCACGATGAGTGCTTTGAGAAAGTTGCGTATGTAAAATTTTAATAGCTACTGTACGATCAAGTCTTTCATCAATTGCCTTATACACAGTAGCCATGCCACCTTCAGCAATTTTACTAACAATGCGATATCGTTGGTCAATAAGCATATTTTCAGGTGTTTGCAATGCTTCGTTCATACGCTTCCTTGTTGCTCTCTTGTCGCTACAGTTTTCTCAAACATACAGCATAATGTATGAAACATTATTCAGTTCATAATATATTGTAAATAAACGATTGAAAAATATAAGTAGTATTGATAATTCTTTTATATATTTACACGTTTATATTTGTGTTTGAAGCTATAAGGTAATGAATTTTTTACAAATCTCACGTAGTTTATGCTGACTGCTTGCAGGTATTGGACTTTGCGAAATTGCAGTACAAGTAGTTTGCCATAATTCATTCACTCGCTGTTTTGAAATTTCAATAGCATTTGCTTCATGTATTTTTTCTAAGCAGAAAGCCACATCATCATCTGTGCGCTGAGTTTGCTGATATAAGCGTATTATTTTTTCTGAGTCATCTTGAGAGAGATGTTCTAACGTGTCTGCCAATAATACTGAACGTTTGCCCTCGCGAATATCGCCACCAATCGGTTTACCAGTTGGGTGAGATCCTGCGCCAATATCAAGTAAGTCATCTACAAGCTGGAAAGCAATACCAAGTGGTTCACCGATTGCTAATGCTAGTTTTCTAGCGTCTTGAGCAGGGATTCCAGCAGTTAAAAATCCCAATTCAATTGGGGCGATAGTGGTGTAGCTTGCTGTTTTCCAACGAAAGACCTCAAATGAGGCTTCACGTAGTTCTTGCAGATTTTCGAAAGACATCATTTCAATGCCAAGGTCAAGTACTTGACCAATGCTAACTTCACGTTGCATTGCGATAAAAGGCGTGACTAGTTCATTGAGCATTTTGTGATTTTGGGAGTAAGCATTAGAGGCATTTTGCACAATCGCAATACTTCCTGTTGCTAAAATGTCTCCAATCATTAACCCGAGTCCAACGCCAATAGATTCGTTGTGAGTTTGTGTTGTTAAAGCTTTGTGCGCGCTTGGCTTGCCACGGCGTAAATCAGCATCATCGATAATATCATCATGAATAAGAGCGGCGGTTTGAAATACTTCTAACGCGCAAGCAACATCTAGAATTAGTGAATTAGAATCCAATTGTGATGTTGTTAGCGTATTAGCTGTATCACTATTGGCATTATGAGACAAGCTATGGCTGTAATTAGAGGGGTTGTTTGTAACAGCCTTATCATGAGTATGCGCTGCTGTTGCTGCGAGGAATGATTCAATTGTAAGTAGCGCACGCAATCGTTTACCACCAGTGCTTGAGAGTATGCTTTGCTGTGCAACCATGCCCATAATATTGTTGTACGCGCTAGTGTTATTGAATTTTGTGGATAATAATTCTTGTACTAACGCGCTAATACGCGACTCTATGTCAGCAACCTGTATTGTCTTCGTCATCATGTAATCCTATGCGATGTTTTCATAAATCATTTAACCACAATCACTAAAACTTTAAATTATTCTGTTTTGTTTATTGAATAATACAAACATGATAAGGAGTGATTGATGACAGATATTACGAAACAAAATTTTGCGATAAAGCATTTACACAGTTTAAAAGATGATTTGTTAGTTCAAAATATGGTAAATATGTTACCTGCGAATTATGAGGTAATTGTTTTTAATGATGAGAAAAGTTTACAAGACTATTCGAAGAAGTTTTGTAAAAGCCGTCTGGATTATGGGGCAGCTAAGGCAGATTACGATTGGGTGTCGCATGCGTACCAGTCGTGGCGTTTTGGGCTGGAGCATGTTGGTAGAGGTTTAACTGCAAATGATGTGGTTGCATTAAGTGTTGGTATGCGTTATTCCATGGCAATT
>JAUMUB010000091.1 GCA_030530905.1 Bifidobacteriaceae bacterium
GCTTAATTGCCACATATTGCGCGAGAAGAACAAGAATTGCAACAATTGCCCACATTGTATACATGCCATAACGCCATGCTGGAACTTCATCCTTTGGCTCACCATTTGCATACATCCAACTATGAACTGCCGTATAAAGAATGTTCTTTGTTGCTTGACGCATTGCTAACAAAGAAGTTGCAGACTTATCAGTTACATGATTAGTAACCTTAGTGGTTGCCAACATAGCATCATTACCGTTGCGGATTTCCTGATCAGCATTCTGATAACCCATACCTGCGAAGTAATCTGTAAGTACAAAGCCTCTAAAGCCCCATTCGTCACGGAGTACAGTGTTAAGCAAAGCATTATTTGCACCAGCGTATACAGGTCCAATGTAGTTGAACGCGCTCATCACTGCTTGCGCTCCGCCCTCTTTAACAGCCATCTCAAATGGCTTGAGATAAATTTCACGAATAGACTGCTCATTCGCCCATGTAAGCAACATATAATTTCGGTTGATTTCGCTGTCATTCAAAGCAAAGTGCTTAATGAAAGCGTACACACCCTTAGACTTTGCTCCAGCAACTTGACTTGTTGCCATTACACCAGAGAGAATTGGATCTTCTGAGAAGTATTCAAAATTACGGCCTGAGAAAGCACTACGATGAATGTTCATTGCAGGAGCATACCAACCTGTTACATGCATATCATGAGCCATTTGACCAATCATCTCGCCGAACTTCTTTGAGAGTTCCTTGTTCCAAGTACATGCAAAAGAGGTGGAAGATGGGAAACCGATTGAGCCAACCTTGGTGAAGTTATTGTTCAAAGCAGCAGGACCGTCAGCATCAGTCAACTTCACCTTACCGATTGAAGGAATTGCAGCAGTGCCATACCCTGCATTCGCAATAATATCATCCATCTCATCGAAAGTTAGTTGATCGAGAAGCTTATCCCATGTCTTATCGTCATAACTCTTATTGCGTAAGTCAATAAGACGAATATTATTCTTTGCTCCAGTTGTTGGCATCACATCACTATCTTTATTATGATCAGAAGCCTTGTAAGTATTATTGTTGCTAAATTCCTTACGCACCTTTTCACTCATCTCATAATTAGTTGGAGCAGCAGTAGCTTGAGCGTAATTAGCAAACTTATTTGCACGCGATAAGTATGTTACGTCACCTTCAGCATTTTCAAACTGATTTGTTGCGACAATCTTATCGCCGTTATGTGTTTGAGAGGCAGAATTGTATGTTTTTGTGCTTGCAACATTAATCTTCTGCTCTTCAATAATATCGTGCGAATCCTTACGAATAGAGATACCATAATCGCCTGCTTCAAGAACATAAGCCTTTGCATTCTTTGAATCGTAGGAAGCCATTTCATCATCATTAAAACTCACGGAAATAGTTTGTGATTCACCAGGCTTAAGTAGCTTTGTCTTCTCGAAAGCAATCAGATTAGCAGCAGCCTTCTCAATACCACCATTAGTGTATGGAGGATTGTAATACGCTTCTACTACATCCTTACCAGCTTTATCACCCTTGTTAGTAACTGTCACATCAAAGGATACTTTTCCATTTGCATAAGAAATCTTACCCATCTTCTGATCAAAATTGGTATATGACAATCCATAACCAAATGGGTATTGCACTTCATCATCATAGTTGATAAAGCCCTCTGCAGCAGCAGTTTCATAATACTTATAACCAGTATAAATACCCTCTACATAATTTATGAATGTCGGAGTTGCTTCAATCTTATTACCAGTGAAACCTGTGAACGAAACTTTAAGATCGTCTACATTCTTATAGCGGAATTGACCTAAAGTAGAAGTGTACACAATATCGCTATCAGTGCGATCAAAGTTATTATATGTAGGGGTCTTCGTCAAGTCCTTAACAAAAATATCAGAAGTCTTACCAGAAGGATTAGTTTCTCCCGCAAGCACATCACCTAAAGCATCGAAACCTGTTTGACCTGCTGGTGGACACCACACTACTGACTTAATTTGAGGATAATCGTTTACAAAATTCAACTCAAATGCGTTAGCACCATTATAAACAACTGTTATCTTATTGAAATTTGCTGCAACAAGATCGAGCATATTCTTTTCAGATTGACTTAATGAAAGGAAGTGCTGACCCTCTTTGAAGTCCTTGTAATCCTTTGAATTATCTTTATAAGTAACATACTTGCTGGTCATGTCCATAGGCAAATCAGCACCTTCGCCACCAACACGAGCAATAACAACAACAGCTTCATCTGAGAACTTCTTCGCATTGTCAATAAGTTGAGAAGAGTACTGTGCTACTGGAACTTCTGGCAATGTCCAATCCTGCTTGAACATGCCCACTTCTG
This sequence comes from Bifidobacteriaceae bacterium, assembly GCA_030530905.1. Lineage (GTDB taxonomy): Bacteria > Actinomycetota > Actinomycetes > Actinomycetales > Bifidobacteriaceae > Bifidobacterium. Next base: position 2,347 of record JAUMUB010000091.1, read on the forward strand.
GACGATCTTTACGATATTTCGTATATAACTTCGTCAACTCAGAGTTCGTGGTTATACCAGCTTGCTTCATGCCATCCAATAATGACACGGTTGGATACTGATCAGACATAGCACCTGATCCAGTACCACCATATACAGGCTGAGTCGAAGCCCAGCCAAATACGTTTACCTTTGATGTTTTTAATGGAAGATTATCATCATTATTCTCTAATAATGTAATCGCTTCACTTTGTACATCTTTTGCTAACTTATTTGCTGCGGTTACGGTGCTTTGTGAAAGCTCATGCTTTACAGAAGTAGCATTATTCAAAATAGTTGCTAATGGACCGCTAAGCATTAATGAAAAAGCAACAACGCTTCCAATTAAAGCTACAATCCATGATTCACTGTGCACTAATTTGCGTACAGCTTTGCTAGAAACAGTGTGTTTATTAATACCAACTGTTAGCAACAAGGCAACGACAATAAGTCCTGCACAAACTGATAGATACGGAATAAGTGAATGTAATACGTTAATCACATCCGCCATATTTATCTGTAACATTTTCCCTCCACCTTGTTAACCCAAGGATTCGCTTCATTGCGCTCAGTAAAAAGCATGTGAAATTAATCAAACATACCTTCAACACTTACAACAATGTAAATGCGACACCCATTTACTGTTATTAAAACGCAAACAAAGAAAAATTTTAGAAGATTTTGCATGTCTGGTTCATGCTGATACACATTTGGTAATTTGACGTGTTATTTTTATACACAAGAATATACCATTACTATTATGAGCGAAAGTAGTGCATTGAATTTACGCGCTGGAGATATAGTTGGCGGTTACACTCTAGTATCCCGCTTAGGTGGCGGTGCCATGGGATCAGTGTGGAAAATTCAGGATGATGGCGGAAATATTTATGCCATGAAAATTCTTCGCGACTCGCTTAGCGATGAACAGAATGCCGCCCAACAAGATTCACAAGACGATAATCTAACCGCACGCGAACGCCTTCGCCGTGAAGCAATGGCTTTGCAAAAAATTCGACATCCAGGCATTTGCAATATTGTGGACATGGAATTAGATGATGCGATTGCTTTTATTGTTACTGAGCTAATTGATGGTACTACTCTTCGAGAAGATGTTGAAAAACATGGAAAATATGTTGGAGACGATTTAGAACGACTAACAAAGAAACTGGTAAGCGCAGTACAAGCAGTGCATAACGCTGGAATCATACACCGCGATATTAAGCCGACTAACGTTATGATTAGCGCAAAAGGTCCAGTTCTGGTTGATTTTGGTATTGCAATGAGCGAGGGAGAAAGTCACGTAACCCGCACTGGTTTAGTGATGGGAACTCCTGGGTTTATTGCTCCTGAAATTATTAATGGTTCAGATAGTTCTGAAGCTACTGATTGGTGGTCTTTAAGCTCCGTTCTCGCATTTGCAGCAACTGGTAAACCGGTTTTTGGAACAAAACCAATGATGGCAGTATTAGAGCGCGAGGCTAGTGGAAACGCTCAACTAACAGGCTTACCACCACATACCATGCAAGCATTTCGCGCTGCTCTTGACCCAAATACACATAAGCGTATTTCTCCACAACAGCTATTAGAAGCAATTTCGTACGATACTTGGAATAATAACTTTCAAAAAATAGATGATGAAGATCACAATCAAGGCGAGGTGATGCCTCCCTTTCGACTAAATAGTCAAGATGACCAAGACATTACCAACGCACCTAACTCTGAGCATACGCAAAATGTTATTCCGAAAACTCAGGTTGCGCAGTCTTTAGGAAATTTTCAGACAACGGCCACTGTGCCGAATTTCATCGACACAACCGCCTCTGCAGATAATAACACCGAAGAATTGTCAGGTATAAACAATTTAGAAACTGCTCTTATGCCGAGTTTTGCGGAAGCCATGCAAAGTGATACTCGATTGCTTAACACTAATCCTCGTAAAATTTGGGAAGACGATTTAGAAAATGAGAATAGTAACGAATATATAAACCATACCACGGTTTTTCCGAACCAATATTCACCTGAGCCTTCAACCACAGCATTAGAAAACAATCCACAAACTTCAGGTATGCCTACAGCTGCTCGCAAACTATATCCAATACAAGAGCAAAATATTCCAGGTTTTGAACCTAACAGTGTTCAAGCAGAAAACTCTCCTAATGCACCTGTGTTGGCCACTCCGGAAGAAATCTCTCAGCAATATTCTGCTTATGCTAAGCGCGGAACAATATGTCAATATGCGTTAACCCCTTTTATTGCTTGTTTGGGAGCACAATAT
>JAUMUB010000092.1 GCA_030530905.1 Bifidobacteriaceae bacterium
TGCAAGAGCATCATATTTGAACGTATCTGTAGAAACCTTTGGCTCTGGAGTATTTGCACTATTTGAAATAATAATAAGCAGTGTTGCTAACACGTAATTTGCTACTAAGGAGGAACCTCCTGCAGCAATATATGGCAAGGTTAAACCAGTAAGTGGGATTACGCGAGTGATACCGCCAACAACAGTGAATACTTGGAAAGCCATGGTGAAGACCAGACCAGAGCATAGAAGCTTTCCAAAGCCATCTTTAATCTTCATTGCTGTTATTAAGCCAGAAGAAATAATAATAATAAAAATTAGTAAAATTGCTAATAATCCTACTAAACCTAATTCTTCGCCAATAGAAGAATAGACAAAATCGGAGTTGGCTAAGGGTGTAAGAGCAGGATGACCCTGACCTAGTCCAGTTCCAACAAGTCCACCTGCAGCTAAGCCAAATAGGCCGCTTACAAGCTGCATAGAGCCACCGTATGTGCGCTGATAAATCTTATTATCAAAAGGATTGAGCCAAGCTTCAACGCGGTAATGAACGTGGGAGAAAATTTCAGCAGAAGCGACACTACCTAGAATGAATGCTATAACACCAATCGCAATCCATTCTTTACGACCAGTTGCAACGTATAGCATTGAAATGAACATTGCGAAGAACATTAAGGAAGTTCCTAAATCGCGCTGTACGATTAAAACACCCATAGATGCAAGCCATACGATAATAATAGGGCCCATATCTTGAATTCGAGGTAGCTGGAATTTCATGATGCGTTTACCGCCAACAGCCAATTGATCTCGATGTTCAAATAGGTATGCAGCAAAGAAAATTGCTAAGAAGATTTTTGCAAATTCACCAGGCTGCAATGTGTAGCTTCCCATGCCAATCCAAATACGGGCACCACCGAGTTCACGTCCAAGGCCTGGGATCATAGGGGATAGCAATAGTGCTAAACCTACGAACATGCTTACGTATGAGAATCTGCGGAATATTCTGTAATCTTTTAGCGTGCAGATAATAATATCTGAAATAACAAGCGCAATACAGCACCAAATAAGTTGTCGTAAACCAATTTGCGTTTTATTTGTGTAATCGATTCGCGTAATTATGGTAATACCAATCATGGTAAGTAATAACACGCAGGATAAGATAGTATGATTCGCATACGGCTGAAACTTCATGATGAGTATTGCCGTAAGAATATACAATAAAGCAAAAACACTTAGTGCAATTATGTATGATGTTGGAAAGACTTTTACTGTTTTCTCAATCATCTGGTAAAAGCATAAAAAGCCGAGTAATAATGTAAAAATTAGCAAGGCAAATTGGTATACGCGACTTTTCATTTATTCCTCACCCCCTGACTGGCTAGTCGAAGAGGATGGACCTGTTGATTGAGTCTCGCTTGTTGTGCTGTTTGCAGAATTCTCAGTCTTGTTTGACTTTGTTGATGAATTTGGTGAGGATTGATCTTTTTGTAGTTTTTTAAGCTCGGTTCGAATAAGTTTTACTCTCGACTGAGCTTCCTCATAAGAGTTTACAGTAATTCCCTGATCTAAAGAATCCTGCCAATTTTGAGGCAATTTATCAATGTAGACGTTAGTTGTAGCAACCTTTTTTGATAGAGAAATACCAAAAATATTGGTTGGAATTCCCTGATAAATAGCCACAAACTCGTTGCTTTTACCTATATAGTATTTGTGAGAAATCCAATAATAGGATGCGTATGTAGCGCCCGAAATTAGCAAAATAAAAGCCAAAATTGAGCTGATGATAATACGACGTAATCTCTTTGTTTTTTTTGACTTTTTCTTTGTATTTTGTGTTTTAATAGCGTTGGCTACATCAGGATCATTCGGGTCATCGCTATAATTGCCGTCTTGTTTTTTAACAATAGGAATTTCACCAGTGTCAATATCTACTGAATTATCAGAGTTGTGCTGGTTCGCAGGCTGAGCAAACTTTTGCTCACCATCGCTCTTATTTTCCTCTGTTTGATGAACAAGTGCTGCTGCTCGTTGAGCTGGAGATTGGCGACCATAGGAAAGTGCTGGTGCAGATTTCACAGGCTTTTTAATAATATTAGCGATATCTTCTAACGCTGATATTGCAGCGCCGCCAACTAGTGGTGTTTGATGCGGAAGGTCGAACGCATGGGCATCTAACGCTAATGTAGCATCTGCAATAACTGCTGTTACATTATCAGTACTACCTGCATTCAATGCCATAGAAACAAGATGTTGAGCGCATTTTTCCTGATCGCTAATAGTGGAAAGAGCCTCGGAAATTGTAGAAGGTTCAAGTACTCCGCATAAACCGTCAGAGCATAGTAGCCAGCGATCTGCCGGGTATGCTTTGCGAATTGTAATATCAGGATATGGGTCAATATCAAAATCGCCTAAAACGCGCATTACAACATTGCGCTGAGGGTGGTTTTTAGCTTCTTCTGGAGTGATATGCCCAGTGTCAATTAAATGTTGAACATAACTGTGGTCAGTTGTTACTTGAATAAGAGTATTGTCACGCAGCAAGTATGCGCGTGAATCGCCAATATGAGCGACAACCCAATAACCATTAACAAGGGAAACTGTAGTAACTGTTGTTCCCATGCCCGCAAGCTTGCGTTCGCGTTTTGCCTTGCCCACGATTGCATCATGCGCCGCCAGAATCGAGGTGTTCATCATGTGCGTGACTTGATCCACACTAAGATTTACATCTTCTTCTTCAATATGAGCTAAAGAACGAATAGCAATAGTGGATGCAGTGTCGCCGCCAGCATGACCTCCCATGCCATCGCAGATTGCAACAATATGCTCGCCAGCAAAAGAGGAGTCCTGATTGTTGCTGCGGACGGTTCCAGTGTCAGAAACAGTAGTGGAATATAAGAATAATGGCTTCTGTGCTGAGGAGTTATTCACTGACATGTGACATTACCTCAATTCAAATGTGGTTGCGCCAATACGAACTGGAACGCGCGCTGGCAAAATTGTAGGAACATCAAGACGTTTTTGGTTAACAATAGTGCCATTTGTTGAACCTAAATCTTCAATTGCCCAAGCGTCTGAAGCAATATCTTTATACACGCGTGCATGATGCGAGGAAACAAACTCATCGTTTAATACAATGGTGTTTGTTGAGGCGCGACCAAGAGTGATAGGTTCACCGTTAAGAGCTATAGAAGTTCCTGCAATAGGACCGTCAATAACTACAAGAAGTGTTGGCTTATGAGTGCTATTAGAAAGTGGCAATTTATTATTTGCAATTCTTCCGGAGTTCTTTTGTCCACGGCGCTTTGCGCGATGCTGTGAACGCGAACCACTAGGGCTTAATGTTGCCACATCCTTATGAATAGAGCGAACAGCAAGCCATAGGAATACCCAGAGCAATAGTAAGAAACTATACTTGAGAATCGCAAATGTTAAATCTGTTAGCATGTTTTAGTCATACCTCATGTATTTTTATTCTTGGTCTTGCAATGAATCCCAAAATAAAATACGTGTACGTCCTATAGTAATCGTATTACCGTCTAATAACGTTGCTGCTGGGACTTGATGACCTTCAACATAAGTGCCATTTGTTGAGCCTAAATCGCGTGCAATAACACCCTCATCGGTGATATCAATTTCAAGATGTTTACGTGAAATTCCAGGATCATCAATAACAATATCACAGCTTGATCCACGACCGATAACAGTTTGTGGCTTAGTGAGCAAATACTGCTTATCGTTTATTTCTAACATTGGAGAGTCATTGTTTTCATCATCAGTTGTTACAGGCACCACATTGCCTTGTACTGATTCAGCAGTGAGTTTAAAATTACCCTTGTTTAAATCAAGATCCTCTTCAAACACAACAACAACAGGGCCAACAAAAGCATAACGCTGACTTTTTGCATACTGTGTTAGATTGTCTGCTAATTCGTTAGCAAGAGTTTCGCTGCCCCATTGTTCAATTCGATCAAAATCAGGTGTGCTTAACCTGAAGCGATATTCATTAGGTGCAACTGTGCGGTCACGATCAACAGGCATTGCTTCGGAGTCAATTTGGCGTTCTAATGCGCGAGCTAAATCAACAGGTTGCAAGTCTTTTGAACCGAATTTTGCGAACATGCCATTAACAGCACCTTCAACACTTTTCTCAAATCGATCGAGAACACTCATGGCCATACCTTTCTAATTCCTATGTCTATGGTACGCGAGGGAGGGAATAGAGCGAGATTTGTGTAAAAAGGTTTGCAATTTCTACATGTATTTTGGCAGTTTTGGGCGTGTTTTAACCAAACACGATATTGAATATGATACAAAATGAATAAAACTCATATTTAAAAATTGAAATAGTAATAGTAAGTCATGCTTGTAGTGGTAAGTAGGTGGAGATTATGATACGACCAGCAATGCTGCCCATGATTGATGAGTATAACTATGAGCAAGAGATGGAAGAAGTAGTTTTACCAATCTTGCAGCAATGTAAAATAAGTGATCGCATTGCATCTGTTACTATCTCTGATTCCACACAAAAACATATTGATGAGAATCATGAAATAAAAAAACCTGAAACTCCATACTTATATTACGAATATTACGACGTTCAAGTTTTTAATAAATTGCG
>JAUMUB010000093.1 GCA_030530905.1 Bifidobacteriaceae bacterium
CTTATACTCAGTATGCAAATGATCCATATAGTTCTTCAGCATCTCAAAATACTGATACAGCAACAGTTCCTGTTTATACTTATGGTATTGAAACAAAGTTGACCGATCAGTCAAATAATCCATTGCAAGGTTCATTCACAGTTTCAGGTTCCGATGGTAACCCTATCGAATTTGTTAAAACTGGCGACGGTGAATATCGCAAGGCAACGAGCAGCGATCCAGCAAGCTCACGTACTACGACTGTTGAAACCGATAGTAATGGTAATTTGAAGCTTACTGGCTTAGATACTGGTGATTATAAACTTCATCAGACAAAAACAGCTGATGGATATATTCTTCCAGGTTCCGATATCAGCGTAACTATTACTGATGATGATCATGATGGTCAGGTTGATGCAAACCCTGCAACAGATAATAAGGGTTATGTAACAACTACTGTTGTGAACACTAAAGGTTTCACATTGCCTATGACAGGTGCTGCTGGTATTGGTCTTATTGCAGTAATCGGTTTGGCACTTGCTGGTGCAGGTACATATGTTTCTCACCGCTATCGTGCAACTACCACTACTTCAACAAAGTAGTTTAAATATTCACAGAACATAAGTTAATAGAAGTTATATGCTGCATGGTGTCACATGTGATACATGATTACTGTTGCTATTCATCGCATTGTTTCGGGCGGATACATGGATAAAGAGTTTAAGCGGAAACTAAAATTTAATATAGTTTCAATGCTGATAGTTTGGATAGGAAGCGCAGCATTATTATACCCTTTTATCGCAGATTATCAGGCTCAACTGGTGATGAATATTGCAGTAAGTAAACTTGATGATACTGTGCAGCATACAACTTCTCAAGCACTTTTAAAAGCGCGTAAAGCCGCACAAGAATATGATGATAACCTATTTGGCATTCCATTACACGATCCTTTTTCACAAGATGCGGGTTATGTGATACCGAAAAATTACAATAGTGTGCTTAATTTAAACGGCGATGGAGTGATGGCGCAGCTGCTAATACCTGAAATTGACGTGAACTTACCAATTTATCATGGGATTTCAGAACAGTCACTAGCAAATGGTGTAGGTCACGTTGAATACACGTCAACTCCTTATGGTGGTAAAAACAGGCATTCGTTCCTGGCAGCACATAGAGGGTTACCAAATAGGGTTCTATTTACAGATTTAAATAAATTACATAAAGGCTCGATGTTTTATATAAAAGTGTTGGGTGAAACACATGCATACAAGGTAAACAATATTCAGGTTGTGAAGCCTGAAGATTTTGTTGCTACACGTCCTGAGTCTGGAAAAGATTTAGTCACATTAGTTACATGCACACCGTATGGAGTTAATTCTCATCGCTTACTTGTAACAGGGCAGAGAGTAGCTTTCAAACAAAAAGAGTTACAGTCATTGCAACAGGATTATAAGCTTACAGGCATGAGGTTAGTGTATGTACTCATGATTGTGTTGAGTGTTATTCTTTTTATTTTAAGTATTGTACGGTTTGTCCGTTTTTTGAGGCAAGGTAAACAACAAATATGATCAAAAGTCGTATGATCAAAAGAAAAATTATTGCATTATGCATTACGCTAGGTATTTTTGTACCATTTATCGCTTCTAATTCTGCTTATGCAGCATATACACCTTCTGACACGGTATCGATTGCTAAGCAGGCAGATGGTACGCATAATGATACAGCGAAGCCATTTATTACTACGGAGAATGGTTTTTCTGTTGCGGATAATACCAGCACAGATGGTGTAGTAGGTTCAAATGATGTGGTCACATATAATCTAACGCTATCTATTAAAGCAGGTGCTGCCCGTGATGAGATACTTACGTTAAGCGGTGATACACAATATCTAGATTTATCAAATATTGCGATTAACTTTGGTAATTCTGTTACTGCAACAAAACTGTCAGATACACAGTACAAGCTCAGCATTGCGCGCGGTGTTGCTGGAACTTTCACCACAGCAATTATTGCTACGGCAAAAGATACAAAAGGTACAGTTGTTAAAGATCAGGTTTTGCAGGCAGTATTAACATATGGTTCAGGTTCAACGGCAACACAGCTTGCAAACTCTTACTCAGATCCTGTAACCATTGTTTCTTACCCTATGGCAGATTTGACCTTAGATACTAATTACACTAACACTATTTCATTTACTTATACGCAGAAAAGTAGTGGTGGTAGTTTTAATATTGTGCCACGTACTTTAGTGCCAAGTGGCTATACTAATGCTGGTTTAACTTCTGGTGGTACGTGGAAAACTGATGTTGATGTCAGTTCTTTCCCTTCAGGTACTACGTTTACATTCAATGGTACAACAGTTACTCCAGATTCATCTGGTGTGATTAGAGGTTTGAGTGGAACTGGTACGGCAAAATTATCATATACCTTACCTTCTTCAGCATTGCCAACAGCTGATAATCCTTCTCAAACATACACTGCTTTTTTGATTCCTGCTGAAGATTCTTTCTCTGTTGGAGATGTGAAGAATGTGACGGATCCAGGTAGTGGACAATCAGCTACATATAATACTTCGACTTACACTATTAATGGCACTTCGATGGGCGCGGTTGCTGGTGTAACTTATCCGAATAATAATTATTCACGTAATTATTGGGATTATTATGCTCAGCCTGAGGGTTCTGCATGGATAGTATCTTTAATTGGCCCACGCAATTATTCGATGTCTTATTATGATAATGCTAATATTTATTGGCCAAGTGGTACTGATGCGCAAAATTATGCATCTGGCAGAATAAGAACCGTATTTGCTGATAATACTCAACTCGCGGTTTCTTCAACACTTAACTTGCAAAATAGTTCAGTTAAAGCAATTACTGATACTTCGAAAGTTGTATTTGAAGACGATCTTAATACTCGTAATTCATCTAATGCTGTAAGTGTTGATTATGATACCACTAAACAGGTTGTTTTACTTTATGATTATAATGCCAGCACGCCATTAGATCCAAGCAAGTATACTGTTACATGGCTTGTCGGATCACAATGGTTGGAATCGTCAACACCAATTTCCGGTGCAACAAAAGTTCGTGTGACCTTAGCTAAGGGTGTTGATATTTCAAGTAATAGTACCTTAACCGCGTATTTCCCACTTCAGGCGCGTACTTATGATGCATCGCAAACTGGTAATTTAATGCAAAATACTGAGTATTTAAGTATTGATGGTTTAGCTTCAACAAATAAGCTAACTACAAGTAGCGTTTTAATTAAACCTAATCCAATTACTGTGAGTACAGAAATTACCAATGACAGTACTAAAACTACTAATGTAGAAAGTAGTAAGCGCACTAGTTGGACTGTTTCATCAACCATCGTGTCTGATGCTGTACAACAGCCATTTGATTTATATGAAACGTTTACTCTTGATAAGGCATTTGATCCTTCTACTATCCAGTTTTCTGACAGTAATTGGCAGGTTGTTTCTATTAGTGGGCAAACTGTTACCGTTAAGCGTACAGGACTTACATTATCTAATACTGATAATAAAGGTCGATGGAGTACTACTTTTTCTGCAGACTTTACTGTAGATACTATTAGTAATTTCAATCCTGGAACAGATACGTACACTGCTTCTATTTCTAACGTGGCAAAAACAACTTGGAGCACTAGTGCTTCTGCATTGCGTTATGGAATTGACTCACAGTCTGGAAACACTGTGGAGGGTTATGCTCAGTCAGCAACAAGTACTGCTTCAATTGTTATTCCTATTGAATCTAGTGTTTATTCTGAATTAAAAGCAGTAAATAAGACTGCTGAAATAGGTGACACCTTGCAATGGGATGCGACAGTGAATACTCCGTATGCCACGAACTCGTGGGATTCTGTATTATACATGCCTGCTAATGGCGATGTGTCTAATATGAATACAGTAAATACTGCGAATAACACTAATATAGATATTGACTCGACTACTGGTAAAGATAAAAATGGCATTTATGATGGCATTGGTCGTAGTAAATATACTGGTAGTGTTAAGTTAACAGGCTTGCAAATTACTGCGGTAACTACCAAGGTTCAGTTGAAATTCTTAGATTCAAGTGGAAAAACATTAGGTACACGAACGGTATCAAGTACGGGTAACGTAGATTTAACTGGTATTGATACTAGTAAACTTGCTTCTATCGCGTTTGATGGCGTTGCAAGTACCATGAGTATGCAGTCATCTGGCGTTTCAATGCGTTTGACTATGACTCCGACTTCTAATACTGCTGGCGATGCTTATGTAATGTGGTTTGGTAAGACTGAATCCGGCACAGCTAGTGTTGTTTCATGGCCTGATGATATTAGTGTTGTTTCTTCAAGTATTTCAGGTAATATATTCCAAGATTCGAATCATAATTACGCTTATGATTCTTCGGAAACTGGTTATAGTGGAGTACACGTAAATCTGGTACAAAATGGTACTGTTGTTGCTTCGACAACAACTGATGACGATGGATCCTATAGTTTTACGAATCTTCATTCGGGAAACTATCAAGTAGTCTTACCGAAGATTACTCGAAAAGCTAATAGTAATGTTGTTAGCCAAATTAATGGTTCTACTGGAGTAAACG
>JAUMUB010000094.1 GCA_030530905.1 Bifidobacteriaceae bacterium
ATATGCTGTATATCTCTAAAACGTACGTATAAAGTCGAAAGTATGAGTGCGATGCCTAATGCTAAAGCATATAATTGCAGAATATTAAAAGGGACAATCAAAATGCGCCACGTGTAATGTGCGTGAGAGAAAAATCCAAATATGATAACAACAACGAGGTTAATTCCCAGACTAATTAATGAGCCAACAGTTGCAGACATTACAGCAATGTATTTTGGAAAGTTAATTTTCCTCATAATATCGCCACGTCCAACAATAGCAGTCATGCCCATTGATGTTGCTTCTGTAAAGAAGCTCCACAAGCTGATACCGCAGAGAAGAACTACTGGGAAAGTGTTTGTTCCGTCAGTAAACTTCAAGAAATGTACAAACACCACGTACATTACTGCGAATAGCATAAGTGGTTTTAGAACAGACCATGCAATACCAAGCCAGGATCCTTGATAGCGGAGTTTAAAATCGGTTTTAACAAGTTCTTTAAGAAGAATCCACGAATAGCGATATTTCTCTTTAATATTCTTGAAATACTCTTTCACAAAGTAGTAGTATATCAGATTAACAAGAATACCTTTATTTTTTTGTTGTGATTATTGCATTTCTATTACTTAACTTTGCTTGGATATCCTATTTTTGTGATAAGAAGTGCCTGATATAGTATTGAGCGAATTAAACGATTTTTCCGTAAGCCAAACTTGTTAATAGCTCTAATTCGTTGAATTGTATTGTAGTCAAGTATTTGTGTGAATACTGTGAGTAATGTTCGGTCTTCGTCGCAAATCTCAATACCAGAATGTAGCAGTTCTTTAGCTTGGAGTTGGCTATCAGTGAAAAACTTCCAGAATTTGTTGAAGAAGTTAAAAGGATGAGTTATTTGGCGTAGTCTAGTTTGCCAAGAGCGGGCACCAAGCACATTATCTTCATGCTGACGATATAACTCTGTGATTTCATCAACATATACAAGTTTTCCGCAAGTAGCACACATAAGCGCAAGATACCAGTCATGCATGAGTAAATTCTTGTGAGTATTCCAGAGTGTAGCTGCTGTGCGATTAATCATTAAAGTGCCTCCTGTGACAGTATTTTCTGTAAGCTCGGAAGCAAGTGTTGTATTAGGGTGATTTGATTGTGTCTGAATCATGCTCTTATGTATTGTTTGTAAGTTGCTATCGACAACGCTTAAGTCTGTGTATACTGCAAGTGCAACATCTTTTGATTCTAATTCAGCACGTTCAATGCAGACTTGAAGTTTATTAGGTAACCATACGTCATCTTGATCGCAGAAAAAGAAGTAGTCTGCAATCTGCTCCTGTTTTAATGCGAATTCTTTTAACTCATAGAAGCTTTGTACTACGCCAATATTGTTTGTGCTTGCTGTGGTAACTAATGCTATTCGTGAGTCTTGTTTTGCAAACTGTTCTATGATTGCTCGCGTATTGTCTTGTGAGCCATCATCTCGTATCCATAATCGCCACTGTTTGAAATGTTGTTGCTGAATACTTTGTATCTGCTCCGTAATATAACGCTCACCGTTATATGTGGACATTAAAATATCAGCAATCATAAGTAAATCTTTCTTTTATCTGCGTTAATTGTAGTGTGTGTTCGTATTATATCATGTAGCTTTTCTGTGCTTTTGTTTATGGGTACGTGGGTTTTTGTGTGTCAATCTAGGTGTACTAATATGCTGAGTTTAGGAATAGAACGGTAGATGTTGAAGGTATTATGAGTTCTTTTACATTCGATGAGGCAGATATTGTTATTGTTGGCGCTGGTTTGTTTGGTTTGACAATAGCGCAACAGGTGGTAGAGCATACGTTCGCGCGCGTACAGATAATTGACATACGTAATCATATTGGCGGTAACGCATACAGTTATTTCGATGATGAGACTGGCGCAGAAATTCATAAATATGGTGCTCATCTATTTCACACTTCTAGTAAAGTTGTGTGGGATTATGTGAATCGTTTTACAAAATTTACTCATTACACACATCGCGTGTTTGCCACGCATAGTGGGGTGGTGTACCCATTGCCAATTAATCTAGGAACAATTAATCAATTTTTTAATAAGAGTTACACTCCTGAGCAGGCAAAAAGGCTAATTGAACAGCAGGCAGGTGAACTAGCTGGAAAAAATCCAGAAAACTTAAACGATAAGGGAATTTCTTTAATTGGTAGGCCATTGTACGAGGCTTTTATTAAGAATTACACGGCAAAACAGTGGCAAACTGATCCTAGTGAACTGCCTGCGGATATTATTACAAGACTTCCAGTCCGGTTTAATTATGATAACCGGTATTTTAAAGACACTTGGGAGGGGTTGCCTGTTGACGGGTATACGGCATGGTTTAAACGCATGATTGATCATGATCGTATTCGGGTAAGCTTGCAGACTGATTTTTTTGATGAGAACCAACCTTTTAACAAAGATACGCTTAACTCAAGTGGTAAACCTGTTGTGTACACTGGTCCGATTGATAAGTATTTTGATTACTGTTTAGGCCAATTGCAGTGGCGAACTGTTGATTTTAAAGAAGTTCGTTATGATGAGGCGGATCATTTCGGCTGTCCTGTTATGAATTTTTCGGATGCTGATGTGCCGTATACTCGTGCGATTGAATTTAAGAATTTTAATCCAGAACGACAAGATTCGATGAATCCGAGTAAAACAGTAGTTTGGCAAGAGTACTCGAGGTTTGCTGAGCCTGATGATGAGCCATATTATCCAATTAACACGCATGAGGATAAATTATTGTATCAGCAATACATGCAATTATCTCAGTCTGAGAACAACACTGTTTTTGGTGGGCGACTTGGGACATACAAGTATTATGACATGCATCAGGTTATTGCTACAGCATTACATTCATTTGAGCATGAGGTTAAGCTATTGCTTCATTAGTGGATACTGAATTAGGGGTGATTGCTTAAATAGTGTAGTTTTGATTAGTTAGCTCAGCTGTTTTGTGTTTATTGTGTGTTTTACTCGTGTAATATTGTAAATTTTTTTAGCTATGACTTTTATGTGGTAGGCATGGAGTTAGCTATTATTGGTTTGTGATTTTACAATTAATACTGTTTTATTTTTGTAATTTAGAATAGGATTATGCGGTAAAACACGCGATGTGAAAGAGCTAAGAAGTGGAATATTCTCTTACTGTTCGCTTAGCAGCAGAATTTATTGGTACTGCTGTTTTACTTATTTTTGGTAACGGTGCTGTTGCCAATGTGGAGTTAGCAAAAACAAAAGGTCATCATGCAGGTTGGCTTAACATTGCTATGGGATATGGCTTTGGTGTGATGATTCCTGTGTTGATGTTCGGTGCTGTTTCTGGGGCGCATATTAACCCAGCAATGACACTGGCTCAGGCGATTAATGGTTTATTTCCATGGGAGTTAGTTGTGCCTTATATTATTGCGCAATTGCTAGGTGCTGCAGTGGGGCAGTTGGTCGTGTTCATTACATACTATCCTCATTATCGTGATACGGAAGATCCTGATGCAATTTTCGCCTCTTTTTGTACAACAGATGCTTCTAATAGCCGTTTAAATTATTTCTTAAATGAGCTGTCAGGTATTGGAATACTTGTGTTCTGTGCTTTATGCTGTTTAACACTGCCATGGGGTGTGAAGAATCCTGCCGATGCTTCTATAGTTGTCGGTTTTATTGTGTGGGGTTTGGTTGCTTCAATGGGTGGACCTACTGGGCCAGGGTTGAATCCAGCGCGAGATTTAATGCCACGTTTATTACATTATGTACTTCCTATTTCGCATAAGGGGTCATCATATTGGCATCAGGCCTGGATTCCAGTGGTAGCACCGATTATGGGTGCTGTAATTGGCGTATTTGTATATAAGACTTTGTTTGCGTAAACAAATGGTTTGAATATAAAAGATAGCTCTCACTGAGAGCTATCTTTTATAAGGAGAATAATAAATTACAAGCTATATTGTTATCAAAAAACAGTATAACTTATTTTTCTGAATAAAAACAATGTATTACCTGAGAATCGCCTGAGAATAACTTAATAATAATATATTATAAATGCAGTTTTGTTGCATAAAGTTAAGTTCAATTGTCAAAACAATGGTAGTCTTATAGTGTCTTCTTTTGTAGTTTAGGAGCATACCATTGAATCGCTAAAATAAGTCCGACAGAAAGCATGCATACGCTTGAGCGTAACAATGCAGATGCATGAGAGTAGTATTCAAACAAATAAGCGCATATGAGTGTTATTGAAATTAAAATAATTTGGCACTTATTTACGCTGAATTCATGCTTATTATAGTGTGTCATTAGAAGTACGCCTACAAGCATGAGCGTAAAACCGAAATAAAATATGAATGCTGTGTAGTGCATATTTGTTTCATTTCCACCGACTATCTCAAATGAAATAGTAATAAAACTCAGTCCAAATAAAATAAGATAATGAAAATAGTTTGCACCATTGCCGGTCACTCCAGTTTTATGATTATCAACATGATATTCAACTTCTAAAATATAAATAAAAAACAGTAGGATGACTGTAATAAAAACGTTTAATGATATCCATGATAGTGTTGTGGATTCAAAAAATCTTGTGATTCCAATT